>JABGQJ010001164.1 GCA_018648945.1 Victivallales bacterium | reverse complement strand
CCGGCGGGCCGGGGACACCAATCGCTTCTTCCATGGCGCTTCAGGGCTGGCGCCCAGCCATTCGCGCCGGACGCTATGAATCAGACGCCTCGGAAGCCGCCCGCGGCGCGGTTGCCGCCGCTTCTGCATGCATCTGCTCGTCCTTCCCCGATTTCCCTATCACTGTGGCAAGTGTCCAGACGCACCCAACGAAAACGAGTGCATACAAGAGATGCGGTTTGTGATGGGCTGTGGTCGACGTCATCATGAAGATGACGAAGATCAGGCCCCCTGCAGCAAGTCCGAGGACAACGCGAGGCCAGATCCAGTCCCTGCCCAGGAACAGGGATGCGGTCAGACCAGCAACAGGAATGGGGAAGTCCTCAAGGATGTGATTGTCGAGACACGTCGGCAAGACGAAGTGGCCGTTGGCAAATCCGTCTCTCACGATATGGACGGTGATCAACACGATATAGACCACCGAAAGGGAGAACCAGGCGGCAGCCAACAGTCCCTTGTTCTGTATCCTCACCATGTGATTGGGCAACTGGCTCTAGAGCTTCTCGACGCCATACGGTCGGGGAGTGCTCCCCGATGTCCGGGATGAAGCTATGCCTCCATTCCATGCTCGGCAAGCGGGAGCGAGAGATATGCCAGAGGCGGGAGCCCAGGCCACAGTCGGCCGCCAAGGCGACCTGTGGGATCGGTCGCTATGGGAGGGATTCCTGCTAAATGACCTACAGTACTGTCAGAAGCAAGGTGTGAGCGATGGGCAGGGCTAGCGGGCGATGGGGCGGATGAGGGCGACCCAGTCCTTGGCGGGCTCGGGGGGCTGGCCCAGGGAGACTTTGGCGCCACCCTTCAGCAGGGAGACGCTTCCCTTGGCGAGCTTGCCGCCGGTGCGGGGATTGAACCAGAGGAGCTCGAAGGGCAGCCGACTGTTCGTGAGGTCGAGAATCACGTCCGTGTTGGGGCGGCGATAGATGACGTAGAACCTACCGGGCGAGGCGAAGCAGTAGGTGGCGGGCTTGTTCTCGGGGTTGCCGACCAGGGCATTGGCGTTCGCCATCTCCCAGAAGGGGATGTCGTTCTCGCGGAAGAAGTCGAGGGCGATGCGGCACTGGTCCCACCAGAGATCCCGGCTGCGCCAATCCTGGCAGGTGAGGTCCGAGTGGGCGTGCTTGTAGCCGAAGTACCATTCGCAGCCGGCGCCGCCCGCGAGGAGCTGGCCCCAGAGGGCATTGGCACGGGGGGTGTCGTGGGTGGGATCGTCGGCATCGGGGACGAGGGAGTGGCTAGCGTCGCCGGGTTCGTCGCAGGCAACGACCCAGGGCTTGCCTGCGGCGCGGGACTTGCGGAGATACTCCAGCGTCCGCCGATGGACCTGGGTGAACTCGGCGCTGCCGGTCTGCAGGGAGAAGCCGGTGAGGTGCGACGCGTCCCCAAGCAGGTCGTCGGGCGACTGGCCGTTGTGGATGACGATATGGTGCTGATAGGGGTCGTTGTCGTGGAAGAACTGGGCCATGGCTTGGCGTTGCTTTGTGCTCTGGAGGTGGCCCTTCTTGTGGTTGCGCCCCCAGCTGCCATTCTCCTCGCCCAGATTCCAGTTGAGCGCGAGGTGATGGCCAAAGCGGGCGATGAGCTCACGGTAGTAAAGACGGCGCTGCGGCCCGGTGTCGCCATTGTCCAGCAGGCACTCGTTCTCGGTTTCCTGCGTCTTGAAGTGGAGGAACAGGCCCTGCCGTTCGGCGTGCGAGAGCACGACCTCCCACTGTGCGAGCTTGGATACGTCCAGCTGGTCACGGGACTCATAGGTCGTGTAGGGGAAGACGTTGCGATCGTCGCCATTGATATTGAGCGTGAGCATGGAGACGGCGTTCATGCCTTCTGAGGCGAGGTAGTTGATGGCCCCGATGAGGGCTTTGCCTCGGCCCTTCCCCCACGTCGGGTCGCCGGGCTTCCAGTCGCGGACATGGGCGTCCCACTTCTTGATCAGGTTGTCCTTGATGCCATCGGTCTTGAAGGCACCGTCGAAGTCCGCGTAGGCCAGTAGGTTCTCGGGTGCATCCGCCCCCTGCTTGAGGAAGTA
>JABGQJ010001163.1 GCA_018648945.1 Victivallales bacterium | reverse complement strand
GGGCGATACTCAAAAGTCACCACAAAGTCCGCTGGCAGCTCGCCAGCCATCTTCACGTTCCCGGTGATCGGCTCCTTGCCCAATCCCCAGCTCAAGGGCTCCGCCTGGTAGAGCGCCAGACTCCATGTCCGGGGCTCGGGCACGGGGGGCAGGAAGGGACGCGCGCCCACGTCCGACCCCAACTCTTCCGCTCCCAGGTCCGGCGCATTGCCGACGGGACGACGAGTGCCGTAGCGATCGGTCGGGACCTCGCCCAGCAGCCGTGCTGCGTCCCGTGCGGGGCTGTCGTCGGCGGGGCGGACAGTCGCACCCTCGCCCACCAGCTTGGCATCGACCAAAAGTGCTCCCTCACCCGCAAAGCCGATCTGCGTGCCAGCTCCAGGCTGGAACAGGTTGTTCACGGCCTGTGGTTCCCGCTGACCGCCGGGACTGATGTAGACCCCGCCGGTACCCACGAAAATGTTGTTCACGAATCGGTTGCCGATGGGCTGCCAATCCTCCCGCTCCAGGATCATGCCCACCCCAATTCCCCCGCCATTCCCGACCATGGTGTTGTGGGCGACCAGGATGTTGGTGGTGGGGAAGCCGTGCGAACGCCCATTCAGGTGCCCAACCTGGAGCTGGACGGCCGGCCCGTAGTTCCGCAGGAAGAGATTGTTGACGATCCGATGGTTGCGCCCAAAGGCCCGAAGGCCGCCGGCGTTGTTCACCACCACATTCCCCTCGAACAGCGCATCGTCGCCCCCGCGCAGGGTGAACGCCGCCTTGCGGCAGTTGGCGGCGACATTGTAGCGGAAGATGTTCGCGCTCGTCTTGCTGGAGAAGATCTCGGAGTCGCCCCAGACATTGTCGAAGAGATTGTGCTCCACCCGCGTCTCCGGGCGGGCCACCCAGGGGAACCCCTGGCCAAGCTGAATCGCCTCCTGACCATTGATCCAGATCCGCTCGATGTCCCGGAACACGTTGTAGTCGATCCGATTGCGTTTGCCGATCTTCTCCGGTTCCTTGAGAGCGCTGCGCAACCCCACACTCATGCACTTGCTGCCGGTCCAGTAGCAGTGGTCGATCCGGTTCTCGTCGGACTCGTTCATCATGCGCACGATGTGGGCGAAGGTGGTCCGTGCCGTGCCGCTGTGGAAGAACTGGAGCTGGGTCAACCGATTTCGGTCGCCGCCGGCAATGGTGATCGCGCGGTCGTCGCACTGGTCGAAGCGGAAGTTGCGCAGCACGACGTGGCTTCCTTTCAGATCGAAGGCCGTGCGCCGCATAAACGTCACCCCACTCACCGTCTCCGGCCGGATCACGATGGGAGCTGCCGCCGTGCCAGAACAAGCGATGGTCACCCGCCAGTCCAGGTATGTGCCATTGGGGATCACGATCTCGTCGCCTGGCTTGGCCGTGGCCAGGCGTGCCGTGAATGCCTTGAGAGCGGCAGCGGGATCTGCGCCGGAGGGCGGCGGAACGGGACGTCGGGCGCCACAACGCAAGGCCACGCGGTGCTTCCCGGTCGGACACGCCACCCGCAGCCAGTCATGCCCGCGCGCCAGAATGCGCGCCGGTTTCCCGTCGATCTCGACCGCCTCGATCCCCTCATGCTGGAATATCTGCGGACCACCGGAACTGATGATGGTCCCGGCCAGATCACCGACGTAGCCCGCCAGATCAGCGTCGGTGGTGAACGGCGCATCGTAGGCGGCGGCAAACAGGCATGTCGCGAGCAGGGAGAGGACCAGTCGTTGCATGGTGAATCCTGAGCAGTTATGGCTTGAGAGGCAGAAAACTCGTGTAGCCACCCGAAGGCAGATAGCCGAGGTCATTGGTGAGAACGAGGCCGCCGAGTTCCAGGTCTTCGCTGTCGCGGACCTTGATCACGAGTCGGTGTTTGCCGGCGGGCAACCGGTACCCACGCCGCCCCTCGTACACGGGAGCTGTCCAATCCCACAGCGTATGTCCCACGACCGGTCCGCCGTGGCCCAGGCAGACATAGCCGAAGCGGATGCCAGGATCCTTGAGCTGCTTGCCGTCGATGGCGAGCTGAAAGCGCCCGCGGGTGCCTCTTCGCTTCGGGTCGC
>JABGQJ010001162.1 GCA_018648945.1 Victivallales bacterium | reverse complement strand
GTGGGAAATCTGACGCCTCGACCAGGATGCTTCACCAACCTCAAGGGTCCAGGCCTTCCCATCACTGGACGACCAGACATCGTTGAGTAGCTGGCCGTCTTGCGAGCCTCCCATCACCCACACCCGATCCTTGAATACTACGGCACCGGCCGAGTTCCTCCCCTTCCAGGGGGCATCCTCACACACACGATCCCATTCTTTCCCGTCCGCCGAAGCATACAGATTGCCGATGGCATCTGTCACCCACATGCGCTCTCGATAGACAAAGGCAATGGGTCTGTCAATCCCCGATCCCGACGGCAAATCACTTTCATGGGTCCAGGTTTCACCATCTGCTGACGACCAGATATCGCTTACCATCGCGGGGGTGAAGCCACCGAACAGCCACATTCGATCCTTGAATACCAGTTCACCGGAGGAATCCCGCGGCAGCCAGGGAGCTGCGTGGGTGACTTCTTCCCAACCTGGCGCGGGATAGGATCGGATTACTTTGAAACTGAATGTGCAGGTCTGGTCACTGGTGGCAACTGTGCCGGTGAAGGTGGTTTTGCCGTAGGCCAGATTAAAGGATGGAGACTGGGAGTCAGGCTTCAGCGACACCCCGTTCAGCTCAATCGCCGCATCTGGATCACTCACCTCGACCTGCACCTGGCAGTGATCCTTATCGTGGGCGAGGGTCACCGGTGCGTAGTAAAAGCGAGGACGCCGGGGCAAGGCTACGGGTTCACATCCCTCACAAATCAGCCTGATTGATGTTACCTGCAGATTGTTCATGTCTTTGTTCCGGCAATCGTGGCGATGCGCGCCCTCACTGGTCTGGTGAGCACGACGTTGAATGCAGCCTGGCCGCGTGACCCGGTTGCCATGTCGGGCGTGGGGCTAGTGATGGGGATTGTCTAGGCCATAGGGCGGGCACCCGCGCCACTAACTCACCAAGGACTTGCCCAGTTCCCGGGCCTCTTCCATCACCGCCGTCTGGGCCAGGATGTCGTCCGGCTCGCGGGTACCGACGGCAGACAGGGGCGGCTTGACATCGAAGCCGAGGAACCGCAACACCTGGGCGGTCTGCTCGAAGTAGGCCCGGAAAAACTCGCCGTCTGGATGCCCCTGGGTGAAGCAGAGCGCCATCTTCGGCTTCTTGTCCAACCGGGTGGAGAAGTCGGCATTCATAACCGGGTAGAGGCGGTCGACGAGCGTCTTCGTCTGGGCCGTCATCTGCCACATGAACACAGGGGAGCCAATCACGAAGGCATCCGCCTCGAACAGAGCGGGCCAGAGCGGGCTGAAATCGTCTTTCATCGCGCAGCCGCGGTTCTCGCGACACCACATGCAGGCGCAGCAGGGGCGCATGTTCATGTCCTGGACACGCAGGAGCCGCGTCTCCGCGCCAGCGGCAGCTGCACCCTCCAAAACCGCGCTCACCAGATGGTCGGTATTGGCACCGGTGCGGGGACTTCCAGAGAAACCATAGACAGTAGTCACGGGTCTTCCTCCTTGGGAGTGAAGGGGAGGGATTGGCTGCGCGTAACGCACAGAACATCGTCCCTATACATTGCGCGTCAATCGCCATTCGTCAACATCAACAGCTCGTTACACATTGCCATCTGGCTTTGTTGCACCATATTACGGGCTTCTGACATCCGACCGACAACAACGCTTCTGTCACCGCGAGTGCGCGGAACGCTCTGGGACTCGCAACCCTAGCGCAGGCTATGGGGTCCGAGTGTGGAACGGGTGTCCATCTGAAGCAAAGCCATATAGTCGTTGGGCTGGCCTCCCCGGTCGGGGGTCTGTAGTGCCCATCCACAGGCTTGCTTGGCCCCGAACCCGAAACTCAGGCAGACCATGACCAGTCCCCAGACTCCCGACGAGCAACCCGAAATCACCTTTGACAGCTTCGGTCTGAACGATGCGCTCATGGAGGGCATCAATGCCGCCGGCTTCAAGAAGCCCAGCCCGATCCAGGCCGCCGCCATTCCGCTGGTCCTCACTGGCCGGGACGTGATCGGCCAGGCCCATACGGGCACCGGCAAGACAGCCGCCTTCGGGCTGCCAGCCATGAACGGCATGGACCTC
>JABGQJ010001161.1 GCA_018648945.1 Victivallales bacterium | reverse complement strand
CCTCGCGGCAAGCAGGGACAGAAGCCCGAGCAACTGCGCGTGACTCGCTGTTCGTTCACCGACCTCTACGTGGGCCTTGACGTGGCGGCGAGCGACGTGAGCTACCTCACCGAGAACTGGTTTGGCCAAATGGTCTACGGCATCCGTTACCACGGCCCGGGCCAGTGCACCTTCGTCGCCAACAACTGCTTCGCGGACCTGGAGACAGCGATGGTCTTGGCCCAGCCCATGATGTCCTCCCTGCACAACAACAGCTTCGCATACGTGAGCAAGTGCTTCGAGATCGGGCGCATGGAGCATTCGAGCATCAGCGGCAACGTGCTCAACAACTGGGCCGGCGCCACCGGCAGCGCCGGTGTGGGTGGTTTCTGCCACATCAAGGGCCCAGCGCGGAACCTCACCATCACCGGCAACAGTATCTTCCACGACCACGACAGCCGCGTCCGCACGCTCACGGTGGACAAGGCCCCCAACGGCAACTCCTTCATCCAGTTCGAGAACTGCGACCGCCTGCTCTTTACGGACAATGTGATCCACACCCAGCTTACGCAGACCGTCGTCCGTCTCCACAACTGCCGAGACAGCCTGGTGGCAGACAATCTCATCAGCCACGCCGAGGGCGGCAATCCCGTCGCCCAAACCGGCGAGTGCAACCGGAACATCTACCGACGGCTCCGCCCCGAGGACTCCGACCCCTTCGACAACTACGTGTACTGAAACACCAGGCGCGCCATGTCAATCCAGCCTTCCCTCGTCCCCCAATGCACCTTCCCCGACACCCTCAAGGAACAGCAGGCGGCCCTGGCCTGCAACCCTCTCATGGCCCGGCTCAACAAGTCCCGCGCCAAGCTCGCCGCCGATCCCCACCGTCCCATCTATCACTACGTCAATCCCGAAGCCTCCCTGAACGACCCCAATGGCCTCTGCTTCTGGCAGGGCCGCTGGCATCTCTTCTACCAAGCCTATCCCCCCGAGGACACCCGCCAACACTGGGGCCACGCAGTCAGCAACGACCTGATCCACTGGGAAGACCTGCCCTACGCCATCTATCCCTTCCCCGAGGACAAGTGCTTCTCTGGCTCGGCCCTGGCCGAGGACGACCGAGTGATTGCCATCTACCACGGCATCGCTGCCGGGACCATGGTCGCCACCTCCTCCGACCCCCTGCTTCTGAACTGGGACAAGCTGACTGGCCAGGCCGTGATCCCCCACGCCAAGCCCGGCGAGCCCCCCCTCCCCTACAACATCTTCGATCCCTGCATCTGGAAGCACGACGGCATCTACTACGCGCTTACCGCCGGCATGCACCACAACGCCCCCAGTGGCAAGAAGACCCGGGCCAACTTCCTGCACCGGTCCACCCACCTCACCACCTGGGAGTACCTCCATCCCTTCGTCGAGAACGACCTCTATTCGCGCGTGGGAGACGACGGCGCCTGCCCCTACTTCTGGCCCATCGGAGACCGGCACATCCTCCTCCACTTCAGTCATATGAATGGGGGGAAGTACCTGCTCGGAGACTACGATACCAACCGCCAGAAGTTCGTCGTGACCCAGGGTGGCGACTTCAACTTCGGTCCCTACGCCCCAGGTGGCGTCCATGCCCCATCCGCCTGCCCAGATGGTACCGGCGGTGTCATCGCCATCTTCAACATGAACCCTGGCAAACCCACCCAGGGCTGGAACCAGATCATGACCTTGCCGCGGCGGCTCACGTTGCTCGAGCACGACCAACTGGGCATGGAACCAGCTGGCGACCTCGCCTCGCTGCGCAGCGACCATCGGCACTTGGAAGATCTCGCTCTCCCCGCCAACGAGGACGTCCCCCTCGGAGGCGTACAGGGCAATGCGTTGGAAATCGACGCCACCTTCGCCCTCGGCGGTGCCCCACTCCTCGAACTCGATGTGCTCTGCTCGCCCGACGGCGAGGAGCGCACTCGCATCCTCTTCTACCGTGACCGCGGCTACCGCAATCGAGAATTCGGGCACAACGAACCCCAGGGGAGCCTGCTCAGCATCGACACCTCCTGTTCCTCGCTGCACCCCGACATCTCCCCCCGCGCCCCCGAGACCGCCC
>JABGQJ010001160.1 GCA_018648945.1 Victivallales bacterium | reverse complement strand
CGGCAAGTAGGCGGACGATGCGCCCGCCCTGGTCCTGGCGGACGAACAGCAGCTTGGCATCGGTGACGACGCCAAACTGGGCCAACGGCGCAGCCGACGTGCGTACGATGACGGTGTCGCGCACCTTGCCCCATTCCAGGGAGGCATGGCTGCGCGCAGGAGTCTCCCCGCGCTCGATTCGGGGGGGGGGCATTCCCAGCTTGTGGGGGAAGACGAGGGAGAGGAAATGGGGGTTCACGGCCTTGGTCTCGACCCGCGCGCGGGGGTGGACGGTGGCAACGCTGGGCTGGTAGTGATCGAAGGAGATACTCGTCTTCTTGGGCGACAGCATCCACACGGAGCAGGCGGAGCTGGCCGGGGCCTCCACCTCCTGGACCACGATATCCCCATCGTGCTCCGCGATGTCCGCCACCTCGGCCAGAATCGCTCCTGCCTGCTTGGGGTTGTCGCCGACGGGGATGCAGGTAACGTCCGGCGTGAAGAGCAGACGCGCGATCTCGTAGCCGCTGAAGACGCCGGTCAGGAGGATATCGTTTGCCCCTGCCTTTAGATCGAGTAGAGCTGGGGCGTGCATCTTCTTCTTGTTGGCGGAGAAGAGCTTCCAGTGGAACTCCCGGCTCCCGCCGAGTTCGAACCGTCCATGCATCTGGCCGTTCACGCGCACTTCCGCGTTGCTCCAGGTGCGGGGTCGCCCGCGAGACAGCGCCCAGAAGGCGTACTGGCCGGCGGCCGGCGCGTCGATTCGGAAGAGCACCCTCCCGGCTTGGTGGGCGTACATGTTGAAGCCTGCCCCGATGGGCTTGTCCCAGGTCCCGGTACCACGGGCGAAGGCGGTTTTGCCGGTGTAGGCGAGAGGAGTCATCTGGATGTGCCCATCGACCAGTTGCAGCTGATTGGCGGGATCGGAGTGCAGTTGCCAGGTGTAGGTGTGTTCCGTATCGTCCTTGCGAATATCGTCGTAGACGAGAAGGAACGGAGGCGTCTCCTCGCCACGCACAAACAGCAGGTGTCGCTTGGCGTGGTGTACGGGATTGTGCTCGCGGATCTGGGAGTAGTGGTAGCGGGCGAAGAAGTCGTAGGCCTTCTTCTGGTTGATCCGCGCATAGCCCAGCACGTCCCCGGCGGCGAAGTCTTCGATCTCGGCGAAGGTCCCGGACTGCCGCATGGTGCGATCGAACCCCTGCCCCTTGCCGTCGATCAGCACCAGATTGTGGGCAGCGGACGGGGTGGCGGAGTTCGCGATTTTGGCGTCGTTGCCGTAGCCCGAATCGATGGCCCACTTCCGCCCATAGGCATAGACATTGAACTGCCCGCGGTCGGCTTGCGAGTGGGAGGCGTACTCGTAGTTCGTAGCGTAGGCCATGACCGCCATCGCCTGGGCATCCCAGCCCGTGCGGAATGCCACCATCCCCGCCTCGGAGAAGACCTGCGACCAGCCCAATTCCCGCTTCGGGTCGAAGTCGGCCAGGCCCGGCTGGCGACCGTGGAGCAAGGCGAAGGGATTCGACTGGTAGCGGAGACGTCCGCCATTGATCCGCTGCACCAAGTAGTCCCCGATGCCTGGGAACCGCCCTTGCAGAATTGCGATGTAGTCGTTGGCGCGAAGCTGGTAGCGGGCGTCGTTGAAGTTGTCGAACTCCCGCCCCCAGGGCAGCGAACTCCAGACCACCCAGCGCAGTGAAGCAGGCAGATTGGTCCGACCGAAGTAGTCCACCCCCTTGCGCCGCCCCAGGGCCGAGAAGAACAGCGTCTGGTTGCGCAGCAGGTACGAGTAGTAGGTGACTCCCTCCGGATACATGCCATCGGCCCGAATCGCCACATTGCACCAGGCCAGGGACACGCGCATTGCCTTGTCCAGCCACTCGTGCGTCTCCAACCGCGTCTCCCCCTCCAGAACCAGCGCACCGAGCCCGAGCGCCCCCATATGCCCGGCCCGGTAGTTCTTGTGGAACCCCAGACCGAATTCCTCGGTGATGGCCATGTCGTAGGTGTTCCAGCAGTGGTAGGCGATCCCCTTGCGGAACAGGAAGTGATCGTCCGCCGACATCTCGTCGTACAGCACATCGTAGATCAGTGCCAG
>JABGQJ010000116.1 GCA_018648945.1 Victivallales bacterium | reverse complement strand
CTCGTGATCGAGATGATCTGCGACAAGATTCACCTCTGCCCCGATATGATCCGCCTCGCCTTCAAGGTGAAGACCCCGGACAAGATTGCCCTGATCACCGACTCCATGGTCGCGACCGGCCTCGAGGACGGCGACTACTCCCTGGGCGGCCTGGCCGTGGAAGTGAAGGACGGCGCGGCCCGGCTCAAGTCCAACGGGGCCCTGGCTGGCAGCACGTTGCAGCTCAACACGGCCCTGAAGAACGTGGCCGAGGTCACCGGGCTGCCGCTTTCGCGACTGGTGAAGGCCACTTCCCTGAACCAGGCCACCTCGCTGGGTCTGGCGGGACTGGGCAAGATCGAGACCGGCTACACCGCAGACCTCGTCCTGTTGGGCGATGACTTTGCCGTGCAAGCCACCTTCGTCGATGGGCAACGCAAGGTTTGACCAAACGCATGCAGGAACCCCGCATCCTAGATGGCATCTCGTCGCCGGAAGACCTGCGCGCGCTACCTGCGGATTGCTTGACCGCGTTGGCCGACGAGATCCGGGCCGAGCTGCTGGATATCGTGTCCCAGCGCGGCGGGCACCTGGCCTCCAACCTGGGGATCGTGGAGCTGACCATCGCCCTTTTGCGGACCTTTGACCCGCCCCACGACCGACTGGTCTGGGACACGAGCCACCAGGGCTACGTCTACAAGCTGCTCACCGGCCGCCGCGAGCACATGCACTCCCTGCGTCAGGACGATGGCTGCTGCGGCTTCCTCAACCCCGAGGAGAGCCCCTACGACGCCTTTGCGGCAGGACACGCCGGGACGGCGGTCTCTGCGGCGCTGGGCATGGCCGCCGCCCGCGACCTGGCGGGCACGGACGAGCGGGTGGTGGCGGTCGTCGGCGACGGCGCCGTCAGCTGCGGCTCCTCGCTGGAGGGGCTGAACAACATCATCGAGACCACCCGGGACATGATCGTCGTGCTGAACGACAACCGCATGTCCATCGACCCCAATGTGGGGGGGATCGCCCGCTATCTCGGCTCCTTCATCGCCGGCGAGAAGTACAACCGGTTCCGTTCCTACGTCTCCGAGAACCTGCCGCGAATCCCCGCGGTCGGCCCCTGGATGAAGCGCCTGTGCCATCGCCTGCAAGAGTCCCTCAAAGCCCTGCTTCTACCTGGCTCCTTCTTCGAGGGGCTGGGCCTGCGCTATATCGGGCCGCTGAACGGGCATGATCTGAAGCAGCTCTGCCAGACCTTTGCCCGCCTTCGCGATCTGCGCCAGCCGCTGCTGGTCCATGTGCTGACCGAGAAGGGGCGTGGCTACGAGCCCGCCAGCAAGGCGCCGGACGTGTTCCACGGCACCAGCGAGTTCGACGTGGCCACCGGCACGCCAAACGGCAAGAAGTCGGCCCCGACCTTCTCGAGCGAGCTGGGTCGTCTGGTCTCGGCGGCGGCCGCAGAGGATCCGAAACTGGTCGCGATCACGGCTGGCATGTGCCAAGGGACGGGCCTGGAGGCCTTCCGGGAAGCCTTCCCGGAACGGCTCCACGACGTGGGTATCGCCGAGGAACACGCCGTTCTGTTCGCCGCCGGGTTGGCCGCCTCGGGGATGCACCCGGTCGTTGCCATCTACGCCAGCTTCATGCAGCGGGCGATGGACTATGTGTACCACGATGTCTGTCTGCAGGACCTCCCCGTCGTGTTCTGCCTGGACCGGGCGGGCATCGTCCCCGACGGCCCCACCCACCACGGAGTCTACGACCTGGCATTCTGGCGCACACTTCCCAACCTGGCCGTGCTGCAACCGGCCGACGCGGAGGATTTCCAGGCCATGCTTGCCGCCGCTCGGGCCCGGCAATCCCCGGTGATCATCCGCTACCCTCGGTCCGTCGCAACTGCTTTGCCCGTCCCCGACCGCCAACCCCTTGCCTGGGGCAAGGCCGAGGTGGTGCGCGAAGGGGCGGACCTCGCGATCTGGGGGGTGGGTCGCGAAGCGGAGACCGCCCTGTCGGTGGCAACGGAACTGGCCAAGGAAGGCATCCAGGCCACCGTCGTCAATGCCCGCTTTGCCGTGCCCTACGACCGCGACCTGCTGGCGGCGCAGCTCGATCGTCGGCTGCCCGTGGCCGTGATCGAGGACCACTGCGTGACCAGTGGCCTGGGGGCGATGATGCGTGAGGATCTCGCGACTAGGCCGGGCTGCGAACGCCTCCTGGCACTGGGTTGGCCGCAGGAGATCCTCACTTGGGGAACCTTCGCCGGCCTGCGCGCGCGTTACCAGATGGACGTGCCGGCCCTGGCTGCCCGGCTGACGGCGCATTGCCAGGGCGTAGGTGCCGCCCCCGCGGACAAGCACCAGGAACCACTTCCCGGAGCTTGACTTTGCGGGCGCTCCGGTCCATTGTTTCGCACTTGGCTTAACGACACACATGCTGTCGCTGCATAACGCAATCCGATTGCCGGAGGTTATCCTGATGAAGCGTGCTATTTGGCGGACCGCGTCCCTAGTGCTGGTAGCTCTCGCGACGATGTCCACCCACGCCGCCCTCTTCGGTGGCAACGGCAAATCAGCGTACCTCTCCCCACTGGCCCTGGTACCCTCCGCAGACGGCAAGGTGCTGTATGTGGCCGGAGCCACGGCCAGGGCAGTAACGGTCTACGATCTTGCCGGCAGCAAGGTGACCAAGCTGTTCCCGATGGCAGTATCGGGTGAACTGACGGGCATCGCCCTGTCCCCGGACGGCAAGACCCTTGCCGTGACCGCCGCCGGGCCGAAGGGCGAGGTCGTGCTGCAACCGGTGTCCGGAGGCAAGGCCCGCGTCTACAACATCGGGCATACGCCCGGAGCCCCGGTCTTCTCGCCAGGCGGGGACGTGCTCTATGTCTGCAGCCGCTTCACGAACGAGGTGATGGCGGTCGATGTGAAGAGCGGCAAGGCCAGGAACACCATCAAGCTAGTGCGCGAGCCCTTCGCCGCCGCCCTGCTGCCCGACGGCAGCAAGCTCTTCGTCGCCAACCACCTCCCTGCCGGTGCAGCCAACGGCGAATACACCGGGGCCGCCATCAGCGTCGTCGATACGAAGAGCGCCAAGGCCGTCGCCACCATCGCCCTCCCCAACGGGTCCACTGGCCTGCGCGGGGCCTGCGTCTCCCCAGACGGCAAGTTCGTCTACGTGACCCACATTCTGGCCCGTTACCAACTGCCCACCACCCAACTCGAACGCGGCTGGATGAACACCAATGCCCTGAGCGTGATCGATACCGCCACCAACAAGCTGGTCAACACCGTCCTGCTCGACGATGTGGACTTGGGCGCGGCCAATCCCTGGGGCGTCGCCTGCACCCCCGATGGCGCCAGCATCTGCGTAGCCACCGCCGGCACCCACGAAGTCGCCGTCATCGACGCCAAGGCCCTGCACGAGAAGCTCGCCAAGGCCGCCAAGAACGAGAAGGTCACCGAAGTCACCCACAGCGCCGAGGATGTCCCCAACGACCTCAGCTTCCTGGTGGGAATCAAGAAGCGCCGGGGGCTCGCCGGAAACGGTCCGCGCGGCATCGCCGTGGTCGCCAACACCGTCTACACCGCCGAGTACTTCACCGGCACACTGGGCGTCGTCAGCCTGGCCAAGGACGCCGTCCACCGGGCCAAGTCCCTGCCGCTCGGCCCCAAGGTCGAGATGACGCAGGTGCGCCAGGGCGAGCGCTACTTCAACGATGCCGATTTCTGCTTCCAAAAATGGCAGAGCTGCGCCAGTTGCCATCCCGATGCCCGCGCCGACGGCCTGAACTGGGATCTGCTCAACGATGGCATGGGCAATCCCAAGCAGACCAAGAACATGCTCCTCTCGCACAAGACGCCCCCGGTGATGGTGACCGGGATTCGCGGCAAGGCGGAAGTGGCCGTTCGCGCTGGCCTGAAGTACATCCAGTTCGCCGTCCGCCCAGAAGAGGACGCAGTGGCCCTGGACGAGTACCTGAAGTCCCTTGAACCCGTGCCCAGCCCGTACTTGGTGGACGGCAAGCTCTCTGCGTCCGCCAAGCGCGGCAAGAAGCTGTTCAAGAAGACCGGTTGCGCACGCTGCCATCCGGCACCGCTCTACACCAACCTCAAGCCCTACAACGTGGGCCTGGGTCTCGGTCGCCACGAAGAGACCGAATTCGACACGCCGACTCTGATCGAGAACTGGCGCACCGCCCCCTTCCTCTACGATGGCCGCGCAGCCACGATGATGGATGTGATCAAGACCCACAACAAGGGTGACACGCACGGCAAGACTTCCCAGCTTTCCGCCAAGGAACTGGACGATCTCGCCGCTTTCATCCTCTCCCTGTAGGACACGGCCCGGACCCGCGTTTCCGAGTCGGCATTCATGGCGTTCACCGTCTACATCCTCTCCGTTCTCGTTCTCTTCTTCGTGTCGGGAGCCTTTCCTGCGGCACAGGATGCCCAGACTATCGTGTTCCGCTCGCCAGTGTTCATCGCTCTCATGGGCGCGCTCTGCGGAGCCTGCGTAGTGTGCGTGGCGCAGCGTGACCGTCTGTGGAAGCGCCCCGGATTCGTCCTCTGCCACCTGGCCGTGGTGCTGATCGGTACGGGGGCGTTCGCTGGCTTCCGGTATGGGAAGAAGACCACGTTCCGAGCACCGGTGACCGAGGAGCACAGCGTCTCCGAGCTGCCCAAGCCCGATGGCACCCATATCGACTTGGATTTCGGGATCTCCATCACCGCCGCGAGGGCCGACTACTACCCGCCCAAGTCCTACGCCATGTACGCGCCTCCGGAATACGACCTCGTGTGCGAGATCGAGATCAAACCCGATGGCACGCTGGACCTGAAGCCAGAACTCCAGCCCGAGGCCGACGCTTTGCACGATGAGGACGGCAACTGGGCTGAGCAGGTTGTCCTGACGGACGGGAATCTCCTACAACTGATGCAACCCACGGTCAAGTACTACGAGGGCACGCTCAAGTTCGTCCACGACGATGCCCCGTCCGATACCCACACTATCGCGGTCAACCACCCCGTCTCGTATCGGGGCTGGCGCTTCTACCTCATGGACTACAGCACCGAGCCTTACCTGAATGTCTCGCTTGCCGCGCGCCGCGACCCGGGTCGCGTTTGGGTGATCATTGGCATCTGGATGCTGATTGTCGGAACTGCGTGGCTATGCTGGAGACCACGGGGGCAGACAGCGTGACGAGTGAAACTCTAGTTGCCGCCTTGATTGTCTTCGCCGTTGGCGGCTATGCCACGTGTTTTGTGTTGCTGCTTCTGAAAGAGCAAGGGATCGCTTGGCTGGCCGGGGTCGTCGCCTGGGCGGCCAATCTGGCAGTCTTCATTCTGAACTGGGTGCATGCGAGGCAGCCGCCTTTTGGCAACATGTACCACGTGCAGATTTTCCTCGCCCTCTGTTTCTTGCCGTTGTATCTGATTCTCCGCCGCCGCGCCGAGCACGCGTGGTTGGCCCCCCACTTTGCCGTGGCCTCCTGCCTACCCATGATCGGTGTCTTATTCATGGAGCGGGATCTTCTGTGGCGACGGATGCCCGCGCTGCAGTCTCCATGGTTCGTGCCCCACGTGTTCAGCTACATGGTGTCCTATGCGCTGCTGGCAGTGGCGTTCGTGGCGATGGCTTCGGGGCTCCTCCTGCGCCTCTGGCAGCATGACCAGGAGTTCCTGGACCGCTGTCGCAAAGCAGCCTACGCCGTAACCCTCATGGCCTTCCCCCTGCTCACCTTCGGGCTGCTGTCTGGGGCGCTCTGGGCCGAGGAAGCCTGGGGCGTCTACTGGTCCTGGGATCCCAAGGAGACTTGGTCACTGATCACCTGGACGCTCTACATCATCTACTTCCACGCCCGGCTGTCGCCGCGTACCCGGAAGTTCGAGGTTGCCGCCCATCTGCTGGCCTTCGCCGCGCTCATCACGACCTTCATCTTCGTGAACATCCTGCCCAAGTTCGGCAGCGGGCTGCACAGCTATAGCTGACGGGAAGAAAGCACGGCGACTGGCGAAACGTCGCTACAGCCCCGCCGCCTCGCGCAGCTCCTCGAGTTCCATGGAAGCGGCCTCCCAGGCCTCGGTCCAGCGCGCCAGCTCGGCGTCCACTTGCGTGAGTCGGCGCTGGAGCTTGGCGAAATCGGCATTGGGGGCAGCGGCAGCAAGTTCCTCGTGCAGCTGTTTCCGCTCCCCCTCGAACTGCTCGACGCGCCCCTCGGCCTCCTTGATGCGGGTCTCAAGCGGCTTGCGGATGCGGGCGAACTCCTTGCGTGCCTGCGCTTCCCGCCGCTTGCGGTCGCGACGGTCAGCCGACGACTCCTCGGGAACAGCGGCGACAACAACCCGCCGGGCGGGCGCGGGCGAACGCGCCGCCAGCACGGCCTCGGCTTTCTTCTCGCGGTAGTAGTCGTAGTTGCCAAAGTACTTGGTCACGCTGCCCTTCTCCACCGCGTAGATGGTGGTGGCCACATGCCGCACGAACTCAATGTCATGACTGACCAGGCACAGCGACCCCTCGTAGTCTACCAGAGCCTCCTCCAGCGCCTCGCGGGCCTGGATGTCCAAGTGAGTCGTGGGTTCATCGAGGATCAGGAAGTTGCAGGGCTGCAGAAGCAGACGGGCCAAGCCCAGCCGCACTTTCTCGCCACCGCTCAGCACCTCGACCCGTTTCTCGATTGCCTCGCCGGGAAACCCGAACCCACCCAGCAAGTCCCGCACATCGTTGTCACTGTGGTTGACCGCGGTGTTGCGAGCCGTGTCAAAGACCGTACCGTCGGGATCCATCACATCCGCGAAGTCCTGCGCCTGGTAGCCAAGTGCCACATTGTGCCCCAGCACACATCTTCCTTCCTGTGGTCGCACCTTCCCCGCCAACAAGCGCAGCAACGTGGTCTTACCGGTGCCGTTCAGGCCAACGATCGCCGCCCGTTCCCCGCGTTCCAGACGCATGTTCACATGCTGGAGAACCCATTCCGGCTCTTGGTAGGCGAAGGCCATGTCGGCCACCCGGACCACCTCTACTCCGCATCGGGGTGGCTTTGGCAAGCGAATCTTGGGTGCCTTGAGAGCCATGGCGGGGGCTTCCACCTCCTCCATCTTGGCCAGCTGTTTCAGACGGCTCTGGGCCTGACTCGCCTTGGTGGCCTTGGCGCGGAAGCGGTCGACAAAGCGCTCCAACTTGTCCTTTTTCCGATCATAGTTGGCGCGGGCGGCAGCCAATTGGTACTGCCGGGCCTCGCGCCGCTCCAAATACTCGGAGTAGTTCCCGGGGTAGCGCGTAGCCTGCCCGCCGGAGATCTCCAGGGTCACGCTGCTGAGCGAATTCAGCAGATAGCGGTCATGGGAGACCAGGACCAGCGTGCCTGCGAACGCGCGCAGAAAGTCCTGCAACCACTCCACGGCGGGCACGTCGAGGTAGTTTGTCGGTTCGTCAAGCAGGAGGATGTCCGGCTGGGAGACGAGGATGCGCGCCAGCTCGGCCCGGATCTGCCACCCCCCACTGAACGAGCGGAAGGGATCCTCCAGGCGGTCAGGCGAGAAACCCAGACCGCAAAGCGTGGCTTCCGCCCGGCTGCGCAATTCATAGCCACCCAGGTGTTCGTATTCGGTCTGGAGTTCGCCCATGCGATGCAGCAGACGTTCAGTGTCTTTCTCGCCAGGATCCGCCAGGCGATGCTCCAGATCACTCAAGCCTTGCTCGATCCGGTGGATTTCCGGCAACGCGTTCTCGGCGTATTCCAGCAACGACCCGTCCGTCCGATGGGAGTGCAACTGCTGCCGCACATGTCCCAGGCGCATGCTGGAGGGCACGGAAAACTCCCCCCGATCCGGCTCGAGCAGACCGGTCAGGATCTGAAAAATGGTGCTCTTCCCTGCCCCATTCGGCCCCACCACCCCCACTCGTTCACCGGGGTGGATGGTGAAAGAGACCTCATCAAGCACCTGCTGGTGCCCGTAGCCCTTGCTGACATTGGCGAACTGGATCATAGTATAACTGTTCGCCATGGGCCTTCGAGACGGTCGGCATGTGGCGCTATTGCTTAGAACGAGTTAGGGTTTCCGATGAACGACGCACGGCGTTGCGACAACAGAATCGCCGTGCGCCGAGCAGCCTGTAATGTGTACGCACTTAGGGACAACACAACCGGTAATGCCCAAGGGACGCGTGAAAGAGACGAATCCAGAGCCCAGGAAGCCGACGGTGACACTTGGCCAGGACTGGCAGTCCCAGGCCAAAATCGTGCATCCCCGGAACTCCGTTGCCAATGCCGACGTGTACCTGGTACAGGTCGGTGACAGGGAGCTCCTGGCCAAGACCTATGCAAACAACCCCGCGTGGGCTCGGCTTCTCCTGGGACGCTGGGGCCTTAGCCGGGAATATCGCGCGATGACGGAGCTGGATACGCTTCCCGGTGTGCCGCAGGTCCACGGCGTGCATGCCGGCCACACGCTGCTGATGGACTACGTGGCGGACGGAACGCCCCTCGTGGCCCGGCGCGAACTGACCCCCGACCGGTACCCGCCACTGGCATTCTTCCACCGTCTCCGCGAGCTGACCCACGAGATGCACCGGCGCGGCGTGGCCCATGGCGACATGCGCCGCACCAATATCCTCCGCACCAAGGACAACCAACCCGTGCTGATCGATTTTGCCACGGCGGTCCGCTGGCAACGCTTCAACCCGCTGGCCCGGATCCTCTTCCACGCCCTGCGGCGGACGGACGAGTTTGGCGTGGGGAAACTGCAGATGTCCTTCTATCCCGACTCCCTGTCCGAAGACGAGAGGCAACGTATTCTGCGCAAGCCGTGGTATCTTTCTCTTGGTCGCTTCCTGCGGAAACGAGTCTACCGGAAGTGGATCAAGCAACGTCGCTGGCGCAAGCGCATCCGGGCGTGGTGCCAGACATCGTGCAAGCAAAAAGACTAGGTCCGATCATGTGCAGATTCATCCCCAGCCTTGTCTTGATGGCACTCATCCCAAGCTTGGCGATGGCGGCGGCACCGACTGACCCGGCGGCACCGACCTCCCTGCCCGAGGCGGCCGCACCGGAGAGGCCGGCTGAATCGGCAGTGCCTGTCGCCCCAGCGATCCCGGACAAGCCGACCGCCACCGGCAGCGGGGTGGGCAAGCGGGTCTTCGTCCTGCCCATCCATGGCCCCATCGACAAGGCCATGCTGTTCGTGTTTCGTCGCGCCTTCCGTGAAGCGAAGCAAGCCAGCCCGGATGCCATTGTCATCGATCTGGACACACCCGGGGGGGGGCTCATCCAGACACGCGAGATCGTCTCCTGGATCCGATCGCAGCGCGCCCGCAGCCCCGTCTACGCCTTTGTGAACCCGGACGCGATCAGTGCCGGCGCCATGATCGGCTTGAGCACAACGGCCATCTACATGTCCCCCACCGGCCTCATTGGGGACGCGATGCCGATCATGGTCGGCCCCGGCGGCGTCAAGGAAATGGACAAGGACCTCAAAGAGAAAATACGGTCCTACCCCCGAGGCTGGGTCCGCAGCCTTGCCCAGGAGAACGGCTACAGCGAGGACTTGGCCGAATCCATGGTGGATCCCAAGAAGGAGTTCAAGATCGGTGAGACTGTCATCTGCCCCGTAGGGGAACTGCTGACGCTGACTGCCAACGAGGCGATTCGCGTCATCGCCCCGAACACGAAGCCGCTGCTGGCCACGGCCATCGTCAAGGACCTCCCCGAACTGCTCGGGGAAGTGGGGTTGGCTGGCGCGGAAGTGGTGCGCTTCGAGGAACAGAGCGCCGACCGTGTCGCCCGCTGGATCACCCTCATCGGCCCCCTGCTCTTCGCCATCGGCATGATCGGCATCTACACCGAGATTCGCACCCCAGGGTTCGGGGTGCCGGGAATTATCGGCGCGGTCTGCCTCGGCATCTACTTCTTCGGGCACAATGTGGCCGGACTGGCCGGCTGGGAGGAAGTGACACTGATCATGGTCGGCCTGGTCCTGATTGCGCTCGAGGTCTTCGTCATCCCCGGCTTCGGCATCGCTGGCATCGGCGGCATCGCCTGCCTCGTGGCGGGGGCGTTCATGACCGTGGTCCCAAATCTGCCCCCGGTTACCCCCCTGAAGGGCATCGACGGGCCAGCCATGGCGCCATATCTGGACGACGCCATGATAAGTCTGGCTGCCTCCGTCGTTCTGATCGCCTTCCTCGCCTGGCTGATGGGCAAGATCCTTCCCAAGACCCCCATGTACAGCGCCCTCGTTCTCGACGCGGGGCTAAGCAACGACAAGGGCTATGTGGCCAGCGACGTGGGGTACTACGAAGCATTCCTCAATCGGGAAGGTGTGGCCCGGACGATGCTGCGACCGGCGGGGAGCGCCGAGTTCGGGGATCAGCGTCTGGATGTGGTCTCCGATGGCGATCTGGTGCCCAAGGGCAGCCGCGTCCGCGTGAACCACGTGGAGGGCAGTCGAGTTGTGGTCGAACGCATCGAGGACGAGCCCAGGGAAAGCTGATGGATTTCCCGGAGCCGCTGCTCGCTGGCGTCCTGCTGCGCCGGTACAAGCGCTTCCTCGCAGACGTGCGTTTAGACAATGGCGAGGAAGTCACCGCCCACTGCACCAACACCGGCAGCCTCCGCACCTGTGCAGAGCCAGGCTGGCGCGTGGCAATCAGTCGGGCCCACAACCCCAAGCGCAAGCTGCCCTTCACCTGGGAACTGGTCCACAACGGGCAGCTCTGGATCGGCATCAACACCCACCTCGCGAACAAACTGGCCGAGGAGGCCATCCGGAAGGGCTGGATCCCCGAACTCGCCGACTGGCCGATCCTGCAACGCGAACGCGCCTACGGCAAGAACAGCCGCATCGACATCCTGCTCGAGGACGGCGACCAACGCTGCTATGTGGAAGTGAAGAACGTCACCCTCCTTGGTGACGATGGCTGCATCTGCTTCCCCGACGCCGTCACTGAACGCGGGCGGAAGCACCTGGCCGAACTCTCCGACATGGTCCGGGAAGGCCACCGTGCCGCCATGCTCTACGTCATCCAACGCGGCGACGGCACCAGTTTCCGCGCCGCCCACGAAATCGATCCCGCCTACGCTGCCGCCGTCACCGAAGCCATGGCCGCGGGCGTCGAGATCCTCGCCTACCGGGCAGACGTCAGCCTGCAAGGCATCGAGCTGCGCCACCGTGTCCAGCTCCACCCGGACCTGGTCAGCAGGCCCACGCCTCAACCGCCAGAGAGCTGAGGACTGCGTCACAAGACCAGGGCCGGGGCTCAGCCAGCCCTGCCCCTTGGCCAGAGCGCGAACTGGGGACAGTATAGTTTGGAGAGCGAAAGCATAGGAACGCCGGTAGTGCAGTGCAGAATGCGAGGCTCTCAGGACTCCTGGCCGGGCCGGAAGCCCGCAGGGGGCGAGCCGGGGCGGGTCACGGGGGCATTGGCGTGGCCCGTGGCCGGTCAGAGCGATACAGGTGGTCCCGGAGCCGACGGGAACAGCGCCATCGGGGCGCCGACGGCGCGATCTGGGCAGCAGGCGTCACCGGTCTCGGGGGGTTGCCCCTTGCCGGTGACGGGTCCCGCGTCTCAGGCCAGTCAGTCCGATGTGGCGAGGCGGCGGTAGGCAAAGAGGACCGGGGCATCGTCAAGGCCACCGGGGGGATGGCCCTCGGCCAGACGCTTGCGTGAGGCCCGCGCGCCCCCGATCACCTTGACAGCCATCTCTCGCACGAACAGCTCCGAGCCGATCAACGCGCCATCTGTCCAGTACCGCACCCGGCGGCCCACAGTGAGGAGGAAGCGACCGCGCCCTGTTCGCGCTTCCTCTTCGGCGGCGGCGATGCCCTGCGAGTCCTCGCCGCGTTCGCCGGCCGCGATACGGGCCATGTTGGCGGCCAATTCGGCGATCACCCGCTCGTCGGACCACGTCTCGGCCTTCTCGCCCAGGTAGTGGCGCAGATGACGCACCAGATTGGCCGCGAAGGGATGGGCACCACTTCCCGCCATGCGGCCCCAGGTGCAGAACCGGTAGTCGGCGGGCGATTCCGCCAGCCCGGCGCGGACTGGGTTCATCTCCACGTAGGTCAGGCAGTCCCAGAGCGCCGTGTCCTTGTCCAGCAGGACGCTGCGGAAGCGGTCCATCCAGAGCCCCCCGCGCCGCAGGCTCGGGCGGGTGAGGTTGTACCAGCGCGTGAAGCGCCGCTCGAAGTCCTGGACGAAGCAGGAAATGTCGCGCATCCGGAAGGCATGCTTCGCCAGCACGTCCGGGTTGTTCCAGTCTGGTTCGGCCTTGTTGGGCAGGTGGGTCGCCCGCCACCGCGCCACGACCTCGTCCCGGGAGAGAGCATCGGCCGGGGCCGCGCAGACGATGTGCCAGTGGTTCCCCATCGCCACCATCGACAGAAGGTCGAGCGAGTAGGAGCGCGACACCTCCGCGGCCACCGCGAAGAGCTTCTCCTTCTCCACTGGGCCAAATGGAAAGTAGTCCGCCTCGCCCGACACCCGGTTCATCAGGTGGTAGTAGGACGTCTCCCGGTCGTACCGCACTCGTGCCTTGCGCATCCTGTCATCCTCCAGCCTGCCCATTTCCGCGCCAACAACCGACCAATCAACGTCTTACCCTAGACGCCAACACGGGGGATGCAAGCGGAGTTTCCTGAACTGGGCAGCGCTGATCGCGACTCCGAGCCCTCCCCGCCGATGGTGCCGCATCGAGTTGCGGCATGGTCCCAGAATTGCATTGCCCCCAGCTCCGAGCCAGGAACCGGAATCTATACTGTCCCCGGTTTCTCTGCCTCCGGCTCTCTTGGTCCCAGAACTGTACTGTCCCCGCTTTCCGCCGGACCAGACCTGAATTCTCTACTGTCCCCAGTTTCCGAGTTTCCGTGTCCCCAGTTTCCGCGCTGGACCAGGCCTGGAATTCATACTGTCCCCAGCTTTGTCCCCACCTTCTGGGAGCCCATGGCTATACTGTCCCCTAACTCCCCGGAGTTGCACTGTCCTCGGTTCCCCTCCCGGTTCCCACGCTCTGCATGAAGGCGGGCGGGATGTCGCTGGATCCCAAAGGCAGACGCAAGACGCAAAACGCAGAAGTCCGCGCCGGGACAATTGGCTGGGCGCTTTGCCCGCCGTGGAGGGCGAGCTACATTCCGCCTACACTGCGGTTCCCAGATGCCCAACGCCCAACGCGGAGGAGAACCCCCCGATGATTCCCGAACGTGTCTTCGATGCCCATGCCCACGTGCGTCCCGGCGACTCGCCTTGGGTTCTCGACGGCTGGCGGACCAGCGTTTCGGCTCTGCTGGACGAGAGTCAACTCGTCGGCGGCCTGTTCACGGCCTACCCCAAGCCAGAGGAGCAGGAACTGGGCAACCAGTTCCTGCTGGCGCAGATGGCAACGGCACCGGACTGCCGGGGGCTCCTGGTAGTCGGTCCCCAAGATGACCCGGCGGCGGTCCGTCGTCTGCTCGACGC
Organism: Victivallales bacterium; assembly: GCA_018648945.1. The sequence continues at coordinate 1,392 of JABGQJ010000116.1, read as the reverse complement.
CCACGCGCAATTGGTCGGCTTCAAGCCCTACCACACGTTCGCGGACCGACCAGACACCTTCGAGGCGCCCCTTGCCGACTACCTCCCCGAATGGTGCTGGGAACTCGCCGAGGAGCGGGAGTTGGTGATCCTCATCCATCTCGTCCGGCAACGCGCTCTGGCCGATCCCGAGAACCTCGGCGAACTGCGGAGCCGCTGCCGAGAATTCCCGCGGGCCCGGGTGATCCTGGCTCACGCAGGGCGCGGCTTCCACGCTCCCGACACGGTGGATGGCGTGCGTGAACTGCGCGGGCTCGGCAATCTCTGGTTCGACACCAGCGCCATCTGCGAGAGTCCTGCCCTCCTTGCCATTCTGGATGAGTTCGGTCCCCGCCGCTTGCTCTGGGGCAGCGACTGGCCGGTTTCCGAACAGCGGGGCAAGTGCGTCACGGTTGGCGACGGCTTTGCCTGGATCAATCCCGAGCGGGTGGACAAGGCCCCCACCAGCCCGGCCATCCAGACCCGAGCCGTGGGTGAGGAGTCTCTTACCGCGCTGGCCGAAGCGGCGCGCCTCTTCGGCCTCGCCGACGAGGATCTGCGCGACATCTTCCACGACAACGCCGCCCGCCTCTATGGCCTCCCCCTGCCCTCTTCCCCCGACGTGCAGGCCCAGTACCGCCAAGCCAAGGCCCGAATCCCGGGTGGAACCCAACTGCTCAGCAAACGCCCCGAGATGTTCGCACCCGACGTCTGGCCCGCCTACTTCCGTGAGGCCCGCGGCTGCGAGGTGATCGATACGGACGGCAACCGCTACCTTGACTTCAGCTACAACGGGATCGGGTCCTGCCTGTTGGGGTACCGCGATCCGGATGTGACCGCCGCCGTCCGTCGTCGGCTCAATCTGGGGACCATGTCCACGCTCAATCCCCCGGAGGAACTGGCACTCGCGGAGCGGCTGTGCGAGTTGCACCCGTGGGGCGAAGCAGCCCGTTTCGCCCGGACAGGCGGTGAGATTGCGTCCGTCGCGGTCCGCATCGCCCGCGCGACCACCGGTCGCGACAAGGTGGCCATCTGCGGCTACCACGGGTGGCACGACTGGTACCTGGCCGCCAATCTGGGCGAGGGGGACGAACTGGACGACCTGCTGTTGCCGGGGCTCGAGCCGACCGGAGTGCCACAGGCCCTGCTCGGAACCACGCTTTCCTTCCAGTTCAACGATCTGGACGGCTTCCGCCAGGTCCTCGCCAACCACGGGCCGGGGCTGGCCGCCATCGTCATGGAGCCCTGCCGCCACCACCGACCCGAGCCCGGCTTCCTGGAGACAATCCGCGAAGAGACGCGGCGACGTGGCATCCTCCTGGTGTTCGACGAGATTACCGTCGGCTTCCGGCTCGCCCTCGGTGGAGCCCATCT
>JABGQJ010001159.1 GCA_018648945.1 Victivallales bacterium | reverse complement strand
GCCTGCTCGGGAGTCCCGTGCTCGCGAACGAAATAGCCTGGCAGACACATTTCCGGGAAGACCAGGACTTGCACCCCCTGTTCGGTCGCCGCCTCGACACACCGCAGCATCCGCCCCAGATTGCTCTCTTTGCCCGCCGCCCCGTCGGAGTGGTTGCTGATTTGGCAGACGCCAACGATCACCCCCCGCGCGCCGGGTTCATCCAGTGCTGTCTGAACTCGCGCTCGCGCCCGTCGACTGCGGCGCTCCAGGAACTCCTGCTGGGGATAGAGCCCTCGGGAGACCTTCATGGGTGCTTTCCTCGCGTGTCGGGGGTGAGGACACTGGGGACTGGCCGCAACCATCGTCTTCCGGTCCGCCACCGTCAAGTCACAGGCAAGCGCACCCAGACTCTCAGGATGCAATCCCATCACTCCCTCCCCCAATCCCCGATCCCCAATCCTCAATCATAAATCCCCAATGCCAAATCTGGCACACACCCCTCCCGACCCCTACAGTTGCTCCACTCGGGTAACCAATTGGGGAACCGCCATGAAACGCTGCTTCTGCCTTGCCCTGCTCGCCCTCTCGCTTCTCCATGCCGAGGACTTCCTGCGCCTCGACCTGAGCAAGCTGCCCTCCCCTGCCCTCAGAAACACCTGGGGCGACAAGCCGGAGGCGACCACCAGCAATGCCGCTCTTCCCGATGGCTCGGCCCTGCGTCTCGCCCTGCGCTTCGGCAAGGAAACGCCCAAGAATCTCTCCTACTGGACCCTCACCTTCCCCAGTCCCGTGCCCATCCACGAGGATATCGAGACCATCTCGTTCGAGGCCAAGGCCAATGTGTCGGTGTCCATCAAGATCCCGATTGCCCCCTTTGGCTTCATCTACCACGGCCCCCGCGTGCCCGGCGATGGCAAATGGCACACGGTCAAGGTCGACAAGGCCTACGCCACCCTCGCCGCGTGGTGCAAAGGCGGCAAGCAGGACCCCAACCAAGGCCTGGTTCCGGGCGTGATCGTTGCCGTGGCCGACACCAAGAAGGGCATGGCCGAGATCGCCATCGGCAACGTCCTCGTCACCTGCGCCGAAGGCGGCGCCAGCCGCATTGCCGCCGAGCAGCGTCGGCGACGATTCCGCCGCGTCCGCGCGAGCGTGGTCACTCTCCCGTGGAGTGCGGAGGGTCGCTCCCTGGAAACCGTGCTCGACCGGCTCGATGAAGCCGCTGCCGCTGGCTCCGACATTGTGGCTCTGCCCATGGAATGCATCGCCACCGCTGGCCAACCCATCCCCGGTCCCCTGAGCACGGCCATTGCGGCCAAGGCCAAGGAACACGGCATCTACGTCATCGGCAATCTGCGCGAGAAGGCGGAGGAGAAAACCTACGTCACCAGCTTCCTCTGCGGGCGCGACGGCGCCATCCTCGGCACCTACCGGAAGTCCCACAAGCTGCCCGATGAGGACATGGATCTCGGCGACGACCTGCCGGTCTTCGAGACCGACTTCGGCACCATCGCGATGCGCATCGGTAGCGACCGCTACTTTGCCGACATCGACCACGTCTACACCGCCAAGGGCGCGCGCATGATCTTCTGGAGCCAGGCCCCCGAACCCGTCGAGGATGAGTACCTGCAAGACATGCCCAGCGCTGGTCGGGCGATGGACTACAAGGTGTTCATCGCCTGTAGCCGCTACTCACGCGCGGAGCCGGGCTGGATCACCAACAAGTTCACCCCCTACTGCGGCTCGCCCATCGGTCGCTCCTACATCTTCAACCGCGAGGGACAGCGGATCGCCAGCACGCCGCGCAAGGGAGCCGTCGCCACCGCCACCATCCCCATCTCCGAACTGCAACCCAAGGGGCGTGGCCCCAATCCCAAGCCCGCGTTTGCCGCCCTCACCTCTTCCCTGATACTGCCACCCAAACGCAAGTGGGCCAAGCGCCGCGTGCGGGTGACCGCCATCGAAAACCATGTGGGCTTCGCCGACCTCCTCGCCAAGCTGGACGAAGCGGGCAAGCTGGGAAGCGACATCGTCTGCACCTACGAATTCGTCTGGGTCCCCGTCCACGGCAAAGCCCCCGATCCCGAGCGCATCCGCAAGCTG
>JABGQJ010001158.1 GCA_018648945.1 Victivallales bacterium | reverse complement strand
CTGATGGTGCCTGCGGACGCCGATGCCCAGGCGATGCAGGACATCGCCATGGCCGACGATGCGGTCCAGGCCGCGATCGAAGGCAAGCGGATCATCAAGGTCATCGCCGTCCCGGGACGGTTGGTCAATATCGTCGCGAAGTAACGGGGGAATGGGGGGGGGGGCAGAATTCAGGAGTCAGGATTCAGGAGTCAGAGTTCAGGAGTCAAGACCCGGATTGGGGAGAAGGAACAAGGGCGGCGATACTGGTCCCTTCCGTCCCCTTGGTCCCATGATGCGGCTGGCTACGGTGTCATCAGCTTGATGCTGGTTGCAGCATCGAGCTGGCGCTCCACCTGCGGCCAGTTGGCGTCGGTAGCCCCGTAGATCAGGGCGACTGGGGCGTTGGCTGGGGCGAGGTACTCCTTGCCGGGGGCGATCTCGAGGTCGTCCTTGATCTCGACCCGGGCATCGGGATGCTGGCCACCGCCTTTGTCCTGCCAGAAGTGGGTGAGCAGACCTTCGCCGAGGGGCGCGACGCCAAACCGGGCTCTGGCCTTCTCGTCGTACCACGCGGCGCCGGCGGACCGGCGGTAGTAGTTGGGGACGTTGTTCGCGCCGCTCCTCGGCAGATCGTCTTCAACATCGCCACCGATGGCCGAGGGCAGATAGAAGAAGTAGGCCTTCAAGCGGAGGGGGCGCTCCTTTTCCAGATTCCTGATGCGCACCACCCGAGCCGCGATGTAGGGGCAATCCAGCCAGACGACGAACCGGTGGGTGATCTGGAAGGTGGCCGGAGCGGCGGCCGGGTCGGGCATCTTGCCCGCGTCGTCCACGGTGGTGATGGCCTCGCCGCCCCGGTACTCGGTGGTCACGTCGACGATCAGCGCTGGGCCTACGTTGAACTCGGCCTTGATGAAGGCGTTCGCCCTGGTCCATTGGTAGTCCTTGGGTTCCTGCCAGACCAGGGGGTTGTAGGAGCCAAGCGGCAGATCGCCGACCTGGATCCGGTCGATTACGTTGCCGCTTGTGCCGTCGTGCTCCAGGCGCAGGGCTCCGTTGTCGATCCGGAAGCCGCCGGCGGGGAGCTCTTCGTACTCGATGATTCTGGTGCCGCGCACGGGGTCTGTCAGTTGCCCAGTCAAGCTCTGCTCTGCTGCCAGCGGAGGAAGCCGGACGGTGAGGGCTCCCGGCGCGATCCAGGTGGCGGGGAAGCCGGAGCTGTCGGGCGGAATCAAGCCTCTGAAGCTGCCAATGGTCCCGGTTCTGCCACGCGGGAAGAGGACGGCGCAGGTGGCAGCCAGATCCCGCCCGGTTGGGTTGTGAAGCACCAGGGACTCCTTTGCCGACACACCGGGGCCTGGAACGACCACGCTGGCGGCCATACTGACGCGCCCACGGCAGCCGCGGGGTTGCCACTCTCCGCCCTCGCGCTTCAGTTCGGCCTTCAGAACATGGATCCCCGGCGGCAGGGGGTTGGTGATGGACATCGTGCCCGTGGCCCCGGCCGACATCCCGATCTTTGGCGTGGCCAGGATCTTCCCGCCTGCCCGGACCGCAGCGGCGAATGTGGCCTGCGTCGTGCCCGCATTGCGGATGGTGAGCGAGAGCTTGCCGTCCTCGACCTTGAGCTCCTCGATGTATCCCTCGGCCACTTCGCCCGCGTGCATTCTGACGGCCAGGGGGTTGAGCTTGGTGAACATGCCAGTGAGTAGTTCGTAGGGCTTGTCATCGACGTTGTTCAGCCCGTAATTGGAGTCTTCGGGGAAGGTGTCGCTGATGCCCTCCTTTGGCTCGTCGGCCCACATGAAGTAGTCACTGCCGACCATGAAGGGCAGGCGGAAATGGAGGTGTTGCATCATCTCCACGCAGTGGGTTTTCTGTTCCTGTGTGTCCACCCTCATGCCGGCGCCGTGGGTGCAGGGCAGTCCCGCGTCGAGGGCGGGGAAGGACCACTCGGTGATCATCATGGGCTTCTTGGTCAGTTCGTAGTAGCCGGTGAAGGCTTCGGCGATGTGTGACAGATCTTCGGTGGCCATGTCTATGCGCGGGTAGTTGTTGAAGGTGACCACATCGCAGTAGGTGGCGCAGGCCTGCCATGCCCACTCCGG
>JABGQJ010001157.1 GCA_018648945.1 Victivallales bacterium | reverse complement strand
TCATCGGCCCCAAACCCGAGCGGTCCCCGAGCCTGGCCGACCTGGGCAAGGGGGATGCCGAACTCCAACGCCTGGCCACGGAACTCTGGGGGAACTGCGACGGCAAGACGATCACCAGCCGCCAAGTCGGCAAGGGCATGCTCTACTGGAACCATCCCATGCAGCAGATCCTGGCGGCCAGCAATCTGGTGCCAGACGCCCTCTTCACCAGCACCGATGCCCCGCGCATCAGCTGGATCCACCGGCGCATCGACCAGACAGACGCCTACTTCGTCTCCAACCAGAACCGCAAGACCCAAGTCGTCGATGCCCGCTTCCGAGTCACCGGCCGCGCGCCCGAGCTATGGCACCCCGATACCGGCAAGACGGAACTGGCGCCCATCTACCGCCGAGATGGAGAGCATACGGTCGTCTCGCTCCTGCTCCAGCCGCACGACTCCGTCTTCGTCGTCTTCCGCCAACAGGCAACGACCAACCATGTCGTCGCCGCCACCCATGCGGGCAAACCCCTCCGGCGTCCCATTGTGGATGTGGCTCCCAAGCTAGAGATCCGACGGGCCATCTACGGCGTGCTGGCCAGCACGGGCATGGATGGCATGGTGGATGTGACCACCCTCCTCCGGAAGCGCGTCAAGAACAACCAACTGCAGGTCGTCGCCGGTAATTCCCTCGCTGGCGACCCCGCCTCCCAGATCAGGAAGAAGATGGTCGTCGAATACAAGCTCGACGGCAAGCCCCTCAAGGCTACTGTGGACGAGAATCAGACTCTCCGCCTGCCTCCCAAGGGACAGACCGGCAAGCTGGTCATCCGCCGGGCGGTCTACGGCGACATCCCGGAAGGCGGCATCAAGCCGCCCAGGAACGACCAGACGCGCGATGTCACCAAGGTGCTCCGCGAACAGATCCGCAACGGGCAACTGGCAATCAAGGCCTCGAACGAACTGGCAGGCGATCCCGCTGTCCACATCCCCAAGCAGCTCCGCGTGGAATACGCCGTGGATGGCGCGGTCGACACCATCACCATCAGCGAGAATAGCATGCTCGAACTCCCCCTCGGGCAGCCCCCTGCCTGGTCGCCCGGCGAGCTCTCCATCGCCAATGACACCCTCCGCCTCACCGCCTGGGAACCAGGCCAGGTTGCCCTGCAATATGCCGACGGCAAGACGAAGCAGCTCACCGTCCCGGCGCCGCCTGCCGACATTGCCTTGGCTGGACCATGGCTCGTCAGCTTCCCCACCGATCTCGGTGCCCCCCCCCAGGTCACCTTGCCCAGACTCATCTCGCTCTCCGACCACGAACAGGATGGCGTGCGACACTTCTCCGGCACCGCCATCTACGAGCTCGTCTTCGGCCTGCCCGCCGACGGTCTCAAACCCGGCCTCCACGCCACGCTCGATCTCGGCAACGTCCAGGTGATCGCCGAACCCACCCTCAACGGCAAGCCCCTCGGCACATTCTGGAAGCCCCCCTTCCGCATCAATGTGACCGACTCCCTCAAAGCAGGGCAGAACCGCCTCCGCGTCCGCGTCACCAACCTCTGGGTCAACCGCCTCATCGGCGATGCCGACAAACCCGACTACCGCGAGTGGGCCGGTGCCCGCCTCAAGTCCTGGCCCGAGGACGCCCTCAAGAGCACCCCGCCGCCCGACACCGGCCGCATCACCTGGACCACCTGGCAGCACTACAACGCCACCGATCCCCTCCTCCCCTCCGGCCTCATCGGCCCCGTCCGCCTCCGCTTCGCCCACCGCATCCCAATCCCCGCACCGTAGCGTACGGTGGATTGGCTCCGTATGACGGGACTGAGGGTGCCCTGCTCCAGCTGGCCACCATCAGAACAGGCAACGCGCCCAAGCGGATGTTGGCGCTGGACTTCATGCTCTCTGGAGGAGGCCGGCTCTACTGTTCCCCTCGGAGCCAGCCGGTGTCGTCCCCGTCAAAGTGGAAGAGGGCGGTCGTGTGCCCATCGGGCGCGAAGGGCTGGGTCGGCACCGCGAAATCTTCGGCATAGCGCACGCTGTCGGACACGCGGAGTTCGTCGGCGCAACCGTCCATGGGGCCGATCGTGAGGAACTCCTCGATCTCGCGGACG
>JABGQJ010001156.1 GCA_018648945.1 Victivallales bacterium | reverse complement strand
GTACAGGTCGGTATGTCGGACTCCCACGGGAGTTCCCGAACAGGCGGATGATACAGTCGTCGGTGTTCCATTTCTCAGAGACCTTTGCCATCACGAAGGCGGAGAGGACTCCCCCGGTTCGCTTTGCGCCCGGCATGTTCCTAGGTAGACGTGCAATCATACAGGGCACGGCTGTCAGCAAGGGTGGACAAGGGCTGATGGTCGGTGACGGCTGGCGCGTCATCGTCCTCCCGCAGACCGGATGGCCCAAGCAGGTGGCGGGGAAGGAAGTCGAGACTTTGGGACTCTACCGCGTTGGGGAGGACGCCAAGACGTTCGACCTTGTGGATGGGACATGGCATCTACTACAACTCCGCGACCAGATTGGTCAGCGCGTGGCGCTGCGTGGTATCGCGCGCAGCTGGAACGACTACTGGTGGCTGGAGTACCGGGGAGTGCATGTCTACGTGGAGAACATGGAGCGTCTCCCCGGCTGGACAGCCGACAACCACCACGGGCCAGTGCTTATCCAAGGACGGCTGAAGAAGCAGAGACTCCTCATCTCCCCCAGGATCTCTTGGGCCGGTACGCCAGAGAAGCCAGAGAAGCAGGACTGCTTCGTGGTCCAAGATGCGAGCTGGAAGCCCCAGCCCCCCTTGCTCAGTCCAGAGGATCCCTTCCCGACAGGACCACGCCCAACTACGCCAAAGCCCAGCGCGAAGAAGCCAAAGCCAGTGGTTCAGCAGACCATCGAGTGGTGATGCTTCGTCCTGACCGGGCGACAGGACACCGGCCCGGATGTGGGATATGTTCCAATCTCGGCTGGCCAAGGGCTTGTTGGTTGCTTGCGGACACCTATCTGGGCGAAACGGAGAACTCCATCATGCCGTATTCCTGTCCACGAATCGCCACCATCGTCTTGTTCACGAGCTTGACCATATTGGCTGGCGTCGAGCCCCGTGAGATCTGGCGGTTCGACTTCGAGGATGGCATTGTCCCCGAAGGCAAGGGACTTACCTACGGCAAGGGCGTGGAACCCAAGATCGTGCTTCGGGCAGACATCGGCGGCAAGTGCCTGCAACTGGCCGCCACCAAGCCCATCGTCTTTGCCCAACTCAATCTGGATTTTCCGGTCACGATCGAGAAGAACCTGATCCTCGCCTTCGATCACCGGGAGGAGATCCCCGAGGGGTTCCAGGGGGCCTATCTCGGGATGATTTTCTCGCGGGATGGCAAACAGGCGTTCTGGCACAGCGACAAGATCACCGCCGAATGGCGGCACGTGGAGCTCCCCCTGGCTACGCTGGAGCCCCGCTTCGGCGTGGAAATGGCCAAGGGGCTGGTGCTGAACCGGATCCAGCTCTACGCCCGCTCCAAGGACAGGAAGGCCAATGGCGACAGCCCCTGCGAACTGAAAGTCTGGTTCGACAACGTTCGGCTCTATGTGGGCAACCCCGACCAGTCGGCACTCGCCGGTCCGCCCTACACCTGCCACAACAACCCGCCGCTCTTCGACTGGCATGGCAAGATGGACCCCGGCCAGCAACTGCAATATTCGCAAGATCCCTCCTTCCCAGCCGACCAGACGACGGTCGTTACCATCACCTCACCCCGGCCCTTCTACGTGCCGGAGAAGACGCTGAAGCCGGGCATCTGGTACTTCCGGCGGGAGATCTCCAGTGAGCTCTTCGAAGGCTGGGGCAACATCCAGAAGCTCACCATTCCCGAGCGCACCCACTCCTACCGGCCACCGACGCTCGACATGGCCGCCATCGCCGCCAAGCCTCACCCCCGTTTGCTTGCCCGGCATCGCCCCGATGGCAAGCCGCTCAGCGAGTCCGAGCGCGCAACCCAGATCCGCCGCGCCCAGACGTATCTCAAGCTGGGTGTGCCCGAGCATCCCGGTCCGTATGTCAAAGACGATCCCCGCTGGCCCAACTGGATCGACTGGTACGGCAAGGTGGCCGACAAGACCACTGCCCGCTACGGCACCCACTTGGAGCGCACCGCCAAGGCCGCGATGGTTACTCAGGACAAGGCTACCATCGAGGCCGCCAAGACGCTTCTGCTCGCCGCCTGCGACTGGGATCCCAAGGGCGGCAGCGCCGCCCGCTACG
>JABGQJ010001155.1 GCA_018648945.1 Victivallales bacterium | reverse complement strand
ACGGCGATGGCAACTATGCCAGAACGGCCATCCTCTGGGTGCTGTGGAAGCAGCAGGGAGTGACCGTCCAGCCCTGGGGCGAAGACGTCAAGCTCGGGGCCGTGCGCCAGGGCAACGACCTGCACCTGGTCGTGAGCGCCGACAGGCCATGGCAGGGACGGCTGGTCTTTGATCAGCCCCGCCACAAGACAATCATGCGCATGCCCCTCGACTATCCTCGGATCAACCAGTTTCCCGAGTGGTTCCCCGTGGCGGCAGGCGAACGCTGGACCGTCAGTATGGACGGCGTGCCACAGATCCACAGCGGCGAAGTGCTCACCGAGGGTCTCCCAGTCGCGCTGAAGGCAGGCCAGACCGTCCAGATCGCGGTGAGCAGGACAGCACCGTAGACGTCCGGGCCAACCTAGTCCGTCCCTGGCATGGCGTAGTTCCGGCGTTCCAACCAGTTGCCGATCGCGATGGAGGAGAGGACGACAAGAGGGAGGGAGACCACCAGACGGGCAAACGTGAAGCGCCAGCCAAGGAACGAGGCCTCGAAAAGGGTCATGGGAATACGGCAGACCGCTGCCGCCGTGAGGAACGTGAGGACGACACTGAGCCGGGCCTGCTTGCTGTGCAGAGCGTGCGCGACGGGCAGGGCCACATGCAATCCGCCCACGGCGGTTCCGGCCAGCAGGATCGCCCAGGTATAGGCCAACGGCCCGGCACCATGGCCCAGGTGGCGCTGGACAGTTTCCTTCTTGACCCAGACATCGAAAAGCCCGATGAGAATGAAGACGCAGGGCAGAATGCGAAGCATCTGCCACGAGAACTCCAGGAAACTGCGCCCCATCTCCTCGCCTGGCCCGTAGCCCGTGGCCAGAGAACCGAGGCTGAACACGGCGAACAGACTGGCGATGGCCGTCGCCCACGGGTGCTTCTTGAGCAAGCTCATCGCAGCTCCCCGAAGGCCAAGCCCACGGCAACCGCCACCAAGGCCGCAATCAGCAGGCTAACCAGGTTCCGGACCACCGCCAGGCGGACACCAAGGTACTCCCGCTCCAACGGAAAGGTCGCCACGCCCACCATCATCAGGCTCGTCGAGAAGGCAGCGAGAACGGCATAGCTGGCTCCCCTTTCCAGGAGAATGCCACACAGAGGAAACGCGATGAAGCCCGGCATGGCCGCGATGGACCCGACGCTCATCGCGCCGGCCATGCCCAACCATTCGCCTTCGCGCGTAAGCAGGCGACCCAAGGCATCCTGTGGAACCACGGCAAGCGCGACCGCAACCAGCACCAACATGACGGCAAATGAAGGGGCGATCTTCAGGAATCTCTTGAGGGCAATGCGCAGCCCTTGGCGGGTCCTCTTCCGGTCCGCAAGCAGCGAAACGAGAAGCAGAACCGCAGTGGCGATGTAGAGAGTCAGCATTCTTTCCCGCCAAATCCATGGATCCCGGCCTGAACGCGGCCCCAACATAGCGGAGCCACTCCGGCCCGCAAGGGAAGAGGACCCGCTCTGCCTGGCGAACGACTCTCAGGAGACTACAGTCTGCCAAGACAGCCAAGATAGACGGCTGGCCCTACGGTCGGCAAGAACAAGAACGGAGACGCGACGATGTTACAGCGTGCTTGCCTTTTTGCGACGATGCTCAGTGCAATGACGATGGCGGCGGACGCCACCGGACCTGCAAAGGGGAACCAGGACATGATGTTCCATGGCACAAAGGTGAACAAGGTCCTGTTCCTGGGCAACAGCATCACGAACCACGGGCCGAACGCCAAGATCGGTTGGAACTGCCACTGGGGCATGGCCGCCAGCGCCAAGGAAAAGGACTTTGTCCACCTCATCCTGCAGGCCATCGCCAAGGTCAGTGAGAAGCAACCCGAATCCCTGATCAGCAACATCGCCACCTTCGAACGCAAGTACGAGACCTACGATCTCGATGCCGGGCTCAAGAGGGAACTGGCGTTCAAGGCGGATCTGGTCATCGTCGCCATCGGCGAGAACGTGCCCAATCCGGCCACGGCGGAGGCCAAGACCGCCCTCCAGACGGGCATCGACAAGCTCCTCAAGAAGCTCAAGGAGCACGGGAATCCGGTCATTGTCGTGCGC
>JABGQJ010001154.1 GCA_018648945.1 Victivallales bacterium | reverse complement strand
GGGACTCTCCCGACCCGCTCTGGCCATGATGATGCTCGCCGAGCCGGGCGGGCGGGCACAGGCGGTCAGCTACCTCCTCGCACGCCGACCAGCCGAGAAGGACTTCCCAGCCCTGGAAGCGGCAATCCTCAAACTCGACCACAGCCAGATGGTGGCTTCGCTCTCACGACTCGTCACGTTGCGCGGCGGGAAGGCGCGACCCACTATCGAGGAAGCAATCAAGCAGGCAAGAGCAGACGGTATGGGGGGAATAGACAGTCTTGAGAGACCGCTACGGGCGGCCAGGAAGAAGAAGATGCCCGTCACCACATTCCGCAAGGCATTGCGAGAAGCCATTGCGGGGGAGGGAATATGGGACCTCTACCCCTTGCAGCCACGCGCTCGGGAATTCAAGGGAGACAAGGCCTTGGCCGGGGAGTTGCTGGAATATGCGGCCGACAGCGAAGGCACGGCGCAACGCCGGCTTCTCCTGGGGATGATGCAAGCAGTGGCTGGCATGATGGAGGGAAGGAATTGGGGGCAGGCCAGCACGCCATACACGTGGGAGGATTTCGAGCGCGAGGCGGAACAGGAGGCCAGCACAGCGGGTGCCGAGAGGGAGAAGAGACGGGTAGTCTTGGACCTCAAACGGTACGCGCCTGCATGGCGCAAACTGATGTCCACCCCCCTGCCGCAGTCGATTCTGCAGGAGGGATACAGCGCAACATCTGAGGTGTCTTGGCGGTTCTTCGAGATGTACGTACCTCGGGATCAGCTTCCTCCCTTCCCTTGGGAGCTCTGGGGGTGGGCCCCGCCGGACATGCTTCCGGGCGGCATGGAATCGCATGTGCGGAAACGCATCCTGGCCGTGCTGGATGCACCCGATAAGCCAATCCCCCCTTGGCCAAGCGCCGGATCGGTACCCCCCGAACAGCGCCGCAGGACACTGGCGGTTCTTGCGAAGCTCCCGGCAGAGGAGGCACGCAGACAGGCCTATGCACTGCGGATCAGCCAATTCCTTGCCTTCATGGAGGATCTTCCCGAACACGAGGCACTGGCCCACAAGCTCCTGGTCGAACCGAGATGGACCGTGCCTCCCTGCAAGTTCATCGGCCCCGTCCCGCAGCCCGTGCGAGACGCCTTCACCGGCCTCGGTGGCAGGAGGCTCTCCAAGGAGTGGGCCGAGGAGGCCCTGGCGGCCAGCCGGGCTCTAGTGGCGAAGGGGCACAGCTTCGTGGCAGTCTTCAGGGCCGGCCCATGGCTCGCCGCGCATTTCGAGGTCGGAGCCGTTGGCACGGACATCGAGGAACCAGTCGGGAACAACCGCCTGGACTACTATCTGTCCGGTCGGCCAAAGACCCCCCGTTCCGTGGTGGACATGTGGTTCCACGCAGATGACTACCTGTGGGCCTCATGGCCAGCGCAAGGGCACGGAGGAGTTGGCCCCATTGAGGCACTGGCTGGGAATGGGGCTCCAGATGGGCGAGAGATCAACCGGCGGGAAGTCCTCCTCAAGGCCCTGGAGAGACCTCCCATCGAGCATCTCCTTGAGCCGATCAACGAGGTCCAGTTGGAAATCGTGGGCCTGGCCGAGGATACCTGGAAGCGCTTGCTGCCCGTGGTGAACTGGGAATGACGACCAGGACGTGCCCCCTCCACACCCCAACAAACTGCGCGCAACCACTTGCGCGCCAGTTGTACCGGCGCGAGTGTATATTCAGCACGACGGGGGTCGGCCCCAAGTGAGACTGTCGAGGAGTGGCTGCATGCGTGCAAACTGGACCCATATGGTCTGTGTTCTGTTGGGAACGGGGTTGGCAGCGGCGGAGAGAGCCAAGCCGGATGCCACCGTGGGGCTTGAAATGCTCTGCGAGATGGCTGGGATTCCGGACCTGACCAAAGCCGAGGCGGGGATGGCCTAGCGGCTCCTGCTCTACGACCTGGCCTTCGCGCTGCCCCTCGTGGCGGTGTTCGATGCCGCCCTGCTTGGTGTGGGCAACGCCAGATTCACCGCTTGGCTGCAACGCCATGCGCCCCCCCACACTTGCGCCCACCGCCGTCCTCTTCGCGGTCATGCTGGTCGTGTTGCTCGGTAGTCCGGACTGCATGCTGACCGCA
>JABGQJ010001153.1 GCA_018648945.1 Victivallales bacterium | reverse complement strand
CGTGACCGGGTCCGGGGTCTTCCAGCCGACCGCGAAGCGCTTGAGCTCCTGTGCGTAGTCGGCGTCCTTGATCTTCATGGCAGTGCGCCGGTCGAAGAGGTCGCCGCGGCTGAAGGGGATGTCGGTGACCCCGCCCTCGTCGGTCCCGAAGTCCGGCGGGCGGGAGTAGGAGTAGCTGCCGGCGATCTTGAGATTCTTGACTGGCACCGGTTCGTTCGTGTCCCACATCACATAGTTGTCCGACAGGCACCAACCGCTGGGCGGCTGGAGCGCCTGGTCGGCGGCTGGCACCTTGGGGAAGGTGAAGCGCCAGATGTCCTGTTCGGTTTGCCGCCCCAACCCCTTGTGGAAGGCGGTCCAGAATGCCCGCCAGTTGGCATCCTCCACCGTCTTGCGGAACAGGGGCTCGAAGGCGAAGTAGATGACCTGACCTTGGCCAACCTGTTTGCGGGCGGCCGCGATGGCGTTGTCCTCGTAGAGCATGATCGGGGTCACGCCGGGCGCGAGGAGGATTTTGGCACCCTTGCCGTCGGGGGGAATAAGTGGCAGCTTGAAGGCGCCGGACGGGGAGTCGCTCCGCACGGTCAGTCGCGTGTGTTCGGCCTGCTCGCCTGTTGCTGGCAAGAGCGTCGCCAGCAGCTCTGTGTTCGGCGTGCCGTCCAGATGCATGGCGAAGGCATCCGGCTGGCAGACGACCAGCGTTCCCCCCTGATGCACGTAGTCGGCTAGGGCTTGGACGATTTCGCGCCGCTGGAAGTGAGCGGCGCCGGGAACGTAGATCACTGGGTAGGACGCGAGATCGATCTCGCGACGCCCGACCTGGTTGTCGCTGACGATCTGGAACCAGCCGCGGGCACTTGGCCCGAGCAGCTGGAAGAGCCAGGTGAATCGGCCTTTGCCGCGCAGACCGCCGGCGATTTCCCCCATCTCCCCGTCGTTCGAGAGGAGTATCGCACAGTCCGGCTTGGGGTAGACGGGGCGTGGATTGCGCGCGGCGTTGTCGAGGGTGCCCATCACCGTCTGCCAGCGCGACCAGGAGCCGTAGCGGTCCGAACGCAGGTCATGCACGCCGCCCTGTGTCCCAGCCGTATCGGGCATGTAGAGATGGAAGCCCTCGCCCCCGCCCCGGTAGACTTGGCTCATCAGTTCGCGCACCTCATCAGGCCGGAAAGAGTTCGAGTAGTTCTCCACATGCGCGCAGGGCATGACCGCCTTCCCGGTCAGATCGCGCAAGGTCTTGGTGATCATGGCGGAGTTCTGCTGCCAGCGGTTGTTTCGCGGGTAGAGCTGGTGGGTCATGATGTCCACGTGGCGGCCGTACCCGGAGTAGTCCAGGGGCATGACGTTGGCAATCGGGTCGACACTGATGACGTGGACCTTCGGTGCCACTTCCTTGACCGTTTTGTAGATGCGTTCCTGCCAGGCGGTGAACTGGTGGTTGTACCAGCGGCGGTAGGCGATCCAGCGATAGGGATTGGTGTCCTTCAGGCTGGTGGGGATACCGAACGTGCCGAAGCCGAAGTCCTTCTTCACGGTCGCGTCGATGCGCGCCATCATGGGGTAGGGCCCCTGCTCGCCGTAGTGGAAGCGGAGCCCCCGGGTCAGATCATGCTCCTGGAGTTCGTCGGCCACCATGAAGGCCCAGATCCACTTGCCGTGTTTGCTCAGTCCCTGGCGGATGTTGCGTAGGTAGACCTCCTGGTTGTCGGGATCGCCCATGTAGGCCACTCCGCTTTTCTCTGCCGGTTTCCCTTCGGTCTTCGACCGGGTGCTGCCCATGTAGACCATGGACAGGGGCAGCCTCCCCGCGTAGGTCTTGAACTGGAACAGATCCTCGGTGATGTAGCGCAGGCTGTTGCTGATGTAATGCAGCTTGTGCTCGGCTGCGTTGCGGTAGATCGCGCTCAGCACGTAGGGCTGCGCGTATTTGAGACAGAACGCGCCGAATCGGTAGGCGACAATGCCGTGACCCCACATGATCGTGCCCTCGGCCGCCATGCCTGGGCCCTTGGTGCCGAACAGCTCGCGGTACAGCGGGTCGGCCGTGATCCAGGTCTTTGGGAAGTCGGTCTGGATGACCGGGACCACCGAGCGGTAGA
>JABGQJ010001152.1 GCA_018648945.1 Victivallales bacterium | reverse complement strand
GAGCCCGGAACGGGCGACGGGAACCCACGCCCGCCCCAACCCCTCCCCGACCCAGCGTCCCCCAGATCGGCGCTGACGCGCCTCGGCGGGGGACGGGGTCACACCTACGCATTGGACTTTAGGCGCTGACTGGTGTAGGGTGTTGGCGTGACTCACACTGGTTTCGCGTCCAGTCCTGGAGGACGTATACGATGGCCCGCCCCTTGCGCGTTGAATTTCCCGGTGCCTGCTATCATGTGATCAACCGGGGCAACTTCCGCTTTCCGGTCTTCGGCGAGGATCGGGACCGTGAGCTGATCCTGGCCAGGTTGGTCGAGTTCGCCGCCAAGTTCCGCGTCCGCATCCGGGCCTACTGCGTGCAAATCAACCATTTCCACGCCTACCTCCAGACCGAGGAGGCGAATCTGGGGCGCTTCATGCAGTCGTTTCTCACGTCCTTCACGGTGAGCTACAACCGACGGCACCGGACGTCGGGGCATGTCTTCCAGGGCAGATACAAGGCGTTCCTGGTGGAGGACGACAGCTCGTACCGCCGGGAGGTGAGTCGGTACATCCACCTGAACCCCGCCTGCATCCCGTCGCTAAGGGATGTTGACTTGGCGGTCCGCCAACGGGGAATCCGAGACTTCCGGTGGAGCAGCTACGGTGCGATCCTGGGCCTGCGGCCCTGTCCGCGCTGGCTGGACCGGAAGGCAGTGCTGGCGGGGTTCGGCGGTGGCCCACTGCGAGACCGGCAGCAGTCCTACGCGGAATTCGTCGAGCAGGGCCTGACGGCGGACCTGTGGGACCCCGTGCAGGCGGCCGTGGCCCAGACGATCATCGGCAGTGATGGCTTCGTGGACCGGATTCGCCGAACCGTCGCGACCGTGTCCGAACGCGCCGAGGCCCGGCGCGAGTGCGGGCAGCAAGCCAAACTCCAATCCTGGTGCAGCCTGCGCGACGTGCTGCGCGCGACCTCGACTGCGTGCAGGGCCGAGCCGCGAAGCCTCGTCGCGCGCTGGAGCCGGAACAACGAACCACGTCAACTCCTGCTCTATCTGGCCACGGAGCGATGTCGCGGTCGGTACACGGCAACCGATCTGGCCCGTCGTCTGGGCAGGATCTCCGTTTCTGGTCTCGCCAAGGCCCATCGCCGCATCGAGGCACGCTTGCGGACCGATGCCGGCTTGCGGGCCACGCTGGCGAGAATCGAGGCGGCGATGGGCGAAACGTCCAATGCGTAGGTGTGACCCTCCACCCCCGCCCCCATAGAGGGCCAGGAAAATGGTCTCGCCTTCGAACCAGCCCACTCAAAAGCCATTGAGGCGGAATTGGATGTAATTGATGCCGAAGAGGAGGATAGCTCTCAGACGGAGCTTCCGTTCCCCGTGCATTACAGGACTGAATACAGGCCGAATGGGGCTACACTTACCTTTGACGTCCTTACTACCACTGATGCAACTATCTCGAATGTTACCGTAACTAGATGGGTTTGGGCTGACACATGTTAAGAAGAACGTACTGTGTTCTTGTTTCCGCGTTTTCTCTTCTTTCTGTTTCTGGGCACGCCGCACCCTCTTCTGAAGAGGAAGCGAAAGCTCGAGTTGATGGCCTTCGGATGGAGCTGAACGTGCTTTTCTCGGCGACTGACATCAGGCCACTCGCGGACCTGATACGCGAGTGGCGAAGATACGCGCCTCCTTACAGGGAAAAGACCCTCCAGGCTCTGGCCAGCCAACTGACGTCGGTGACCGAGTCCCGCATGACCGAGACTGGGAACATGGCAATACTCCACCGTGTGGTCTCTGGCGAGATGCCATTTCCTGCACGGGGAACTGTCATCGTCCAGGATATCTTCATCAAGGGGGGAAGGGCGGCATGGGCTATTGAGAAGTTGATAGGTATTCAGTTTCCTGGCTCTCTAGCGATCACGCACGAGTTGGACAACGAGGTCCGGGAAGCGCGTGTAGCTGTGATCCGGGCTTTCGTCCAGACCTATCTGAATGGCGTCAGGGATGGGCGTGAGTCCCAGGCGGAGGGCGGCGTGAGGAAGGGGGGGGGGCGCCCTTGGATTAAGCCCAAACCTAGAGCATTGCAGTAAGTTGGGGGAACGGGGTCACA
>JABGQJ010001151.1 GCA_018648945.1 Victivallales bacterium | reverse complement strand
TGCATCCGCGCGGTAGACTACCTGGTCAGCCGTCCGGAAGTGGACCCGACGAAGCTCGCCGCCGTGGGCAATTCCGGTGGCGGCCAGATGTCCCTGCTGATCACGGCAGCGGATGAGCGGATTGACGTTTGCGTGGCGGCCCATCCCGGCGGCAGCCAGGAGAACACCTACCTGAAGGGACAGAGCCTGATTGACCGCGATGTGTTGAGCCTGATTCCCCCCCGACCCTGTGCCTTTGTTGTGGGCGAGAAGTCGGGGGAGATCGGTTACCACAAGCCCAAGTACCAGGATATGCTGCGGTTCTATCGAGGTCTGGGGGTGGGCGAGGAGCGCGCGGCGTTCGTGCCGGTGGACGGGATCCACAACATGAAACAGCCCAAGCGCGAGGCCAGCTACGCCTGGGTGAACCGCTGGTTCGGCAAGGAAGCGGAAGGCAGCGTCGAGCCACGCCTAGTCCCGGAATCCGTCGAGGCATTGCACTGCACGGAAAAGGGCTCGACGGTGATGTCGCTTGCCAGCGAGACCGGGCAGACGCTGAATGCGAAGGTCGGTGACCGGATCCGGCCCAAGCGCCCAATGCCAGCGGATCTGGGCGCACTGGCCAAGCAAGCACAGGCTCTCCGGGGACGGATCAAGGCCCGCATCGGACTGGACCTCCCCGCCAAGCGTTCGGTGCCGCAAACCATGCGGATGGGCGAGTGCCAAGCCAAGGGCTACAAGGCCACGAAGTTCCTCCTGCAGACCGAGCCCGACATCGCCTTGACTGCCCTGCTGCTCCGGCCTGACAAGGCGCGAGAGGACCTGCCCATCGTTCTTCACGTGAGCCAGAACGGCAAGCCGACGCTCCCCGAAGCAGACGATCTGGCCCTGCAACTTGTGCGGCAAGGCGTGACCGTGCTTTCGCTGGACGTACGCGGGGCCGGAGAAAGCGATCCCCGTCAAGGGCAACGCATGGAATCCCTGACCAGGTATGTTCCTCTCCAGTGGCGGGTTGATGCCGCTGCCATCTGCCTGACCTACGCCGACACCACACCACTGGCCTTGCGGACCCTTGACGTGGTCCGGGGCATCGACTACCTGCGCAGTCTGGATGCGACCCGCCCCATCGTCCTAGTCGGCGAGGAACTGGGTGGGCTCTGGGCCATGATGGCCGGGGCCATGGATCCGCGCGTGGCTGGGGTGGTCTGCGTGCGCGCTCTGCCCTCCTACAAGCTGATCCTGAGAAGCCAGTATTACGAGGTCCGGGACTATTTCTGGACAGCGGGTGCCTTGGTGGATTTCGACATCTGCGACCTGCCCGCGCTCATCGCGCCCCGGCCAATGGCGGTTCTCGCTCCCCTCGACGCCAAGCTTCGCGCTCTGCCTGTAGACCAGGCCCGCACCTGGTTCGAGTGGGCAGAGGCGGCCTACGACCTGCACGGAGCCAAACCGAGCTTCTCCGTCCAGGAGAGGGCCTCTGCCAAGGAGGTCCTCCCCTTCCTGCGGGCGATAGCTGGCAAGTGAGAACGAACGTGCAGGGCCCCTTGTAGAGATGAGGACGGGGGGTTATATGCCGACTGGTCTGGCTGCCGATTGCATGGAGATGGTATGAACGTTCGCGGCTTGGTTCTGGGCTTCCTCGGGGTTCTGCTCCTGGCCGGGGGTGCCTATTTCAACGACGAAGTAGTTCGGTCGGGGATGATGATCTCCTCGCTGATGCCGGTGGCTGGCTTCGGCATGCTGGTGCTGTTCGCGTTGCTGATCCAGCCTTGCTTGCGGTTGCTGGGGCGGCGGGCGCCGCTTTCGGGGCGCGAGGTGGCGGTGATCTTCGGCCTGTTCCTGCTGGCGGCGGGCATTCCTGGCTGGGGCTTGGTGCGGTTCATGCCCCCGGCGATGATGTTCCCGCATCAGGATGTGAAGACGGAGGCCGGTTGGGCAGCGGAGAAGGTGGTCGAGATCGCGCCCGAGCGCATGCTGGCAGACGTGTCCGGGGACGATTCCGATGTCCTCGAGGGCTATGTCACTGGGTTGGGCGTGGGAGACGACCACGTCTCTCCGCGCGAGGTGCCGTGGCACGCCTGGAAGCGACCGTTGTTATTCTGGGTGCCGCTCGTGCTGTGTG
>JABGQJ010001150.1 GCA_018648945.1 Victivallales bacterium | reverse complement strand
CGCTCCCCTCTCCCTTTACGACCTCATGAACCGCACCGGCTGGCCCGCTGGCCGGATCGAGGACCTGCTCAGCGAACTCGTTGAGTCGGGCGAGGTCGCGACCGGCGTCTATGTAGGCGACAAACCACGACCGCAGTGGGTGAACCGAGTCAACCTGGAGGAGATTCACCGCCGCACGCTTGGCTACCTCAAGCACGAACTGGCCGCCTGCACCCCCTACGAGGTGGTGGACTTCCTCACCCGTTGGCAACACCGCCATCCCGACCACCAGTTGCAGGGACTCGATGGCGTGCGAGAAGTGATCGCGCAACTCCAAGGCGTGGAGGTGGTCAGTGGCGCCCTCGAATCCGAATGGCTGGCCGGTCGCGTGGCGGACTACCAGCCAGAGCTGCTCGACCGCCTCATCGCGGCTGGCGAGGTCTGCTGGCGGCGAGTCGATCCAAAGCGGATCGGGCGCGGGAAGGTCACGCTCTGCCTGCGCCGAGACATGGCCTGGCTCGCCACCGGCACCCAACCGAAGCTCGATCCGGAAGCCCTGGCGGATGCCGACATCAAGCAGGAGATCATGCAGGTCCGCCAGTTCTTCCAGGACGCGGGCTCTGCCTTCTTCGCCGATGCCGTGACGAACGCGGGACTGCCCGAGGACACCGTCATGCGCGCGGTTTGGTTCCTGGCCTGGATCGGCGAACTCACCTGCGACACCTACGAATGTCTCCGCCATGCCGACTTCCAGTCCACCCTCTCCGACTGCTACGATCTCGCCAACACCTCCCGGAAGATCGTGAACGGCAGAATCTCGGCCGAACTACCCGCCGCCCACATGCGGCCCCGCCGCCTCGACCCCGCTCTCGGGCGCTGGTCCGCCACCGAGCGGCTGATTCCCCCGGCCAAGCCCATGCCCCGCCACCAGGTGATCCGCCACTGGGCCGACCAATTGCTGTGCCGTTGGGGCATCCTCACCCGCGACATGCTCGACGCCGAGGACTGTGCGCCAGCCTGGGGCGAGCTCCTGCCCGAGCTGAAACGTCGCGAGTTGCTCGGCCAGCTCAGCCGGGGCTACTACATCGAGAGCCACCAACCCAACCAGTACGGCCTGCCCGAAGCCATCGAGCTGCTCCGCGACTGCCGCGCCCGCCGCAGCGACCGTGCCGAGTTGGGCTACCTGCCCGACGAACCCATGTGCGTGCTCTCGAATCGTGACCCGGCCAACCTCTACAGCAGCTCCCTGCAGATCATCGAGGAGCGGGGGGACGTCTTCAAGCGCAAGATCAAGTCCGGCAACGTCGTCCACCGCTACGTCCTGCAAGCCGGCCAGGTGCTTGTCTTCGACACCTCCTGGGACGCACTCCAGCTCACGAGCCTGACGCGACCGCAGTTGACCAAGGCTCTCAAGCTCTTGCTTGCGGAGTATACGAAGCGCGACCAGACCGGCAGCTTTGCCTCCTGGAACCGTCTGCCCATCGACGTCAGCCCCGTCGCCCCCCTGCTCTGGAAGCTGGGCCTGCGCTTCGACGGGCGCGGCAATCTCGTCTATCCCCCCGGCAAGGCCACCGGCGAGAAACCGGAGGGACGACTGAAGAGCACCTACGAGCCCTACTACCTGGAAAAGCACCCCGTCTACGACCGCGCCTGGGTGCTCTCCCGTGCCAACGAGGTGATTAGCCCGCTCACTGAGAGCCTGCTTGAGTGGTTCGCCCGAGCTCTGCCCGAGGGCTGCACCATCCACTACGGCCAGGGCGGCTTCCGGGTAGAGTACCGCGGCATGTGCTGCATCTGGCCCTACTGCCAGAAGAAGCAGATCCAACTTCATATCCGCATGAAGGGCTGGCGTCCCGGCGTCCTCGTCCGCCCCGACACCGACCTCGACGGCGACGAGTTCCGCACCGCCGTCCTCTCCCGCCTGGAGAGGGTCCTCAAGCAAATCGACGAGGCCGTCGCCCAGAAAGAAGCCAAGGCGAAGGGGCCGTAGGGGCAGGACCGGCGGCGCTGAGATGCGGGATCGTTGGGCCGTGCACCCCGTGCGGGCAGGATGCCCGCGCTCCCAGGGGGGGAGTACCGTCGCAGCGGAGGCGTTGAGGTGTTGCGGAGGCGGTTTGCGGTTCTATCGTAT
>JABGQJ010000115.1 GCA_018648945.1 Victivallales bacterium | reverse complement strand
CGCTTGCGCATGCCCCGCGCGTGGTGGCCGGTAGCCGCGTAGCAGTAGTTGCCGCGCAGGGTTAGGCCGTCGCCATAGCCATCCAAGGGGGAGCGGGACATGACGGTCGGCTGCCAGGGGTTGCGCACATCGCAGATCACCACCTCCCGCGAGTGCCACACACCCACGTAAAGAATCCCGTCGCGCACCACGCACGACTGCGCCTCGCCCGTGCGGACGGTGCTCAGGTGCCGCGGCTTGGCCGGACTGCGCACATCGATCAACTCCACGCCGTAGGTTCGGCAGGCCACGTAGGCGACCGACCCGGAGACCTCGATCCCGGTGGCGAGTTCGATGGTGTCGTAATGGGAGAGAAGCTCCGGCTTCGCGGGGTCGGCCACGTCAACGATGAACAGGCCATCCTCGCGGGAGGTCACGTAGGCGATCTTCCCGCGCACCGCGATCTGCCGGGTGCCGCCTAGCCCGCCGATGCTGCCGAGGCGTTGCGGATCGGCTGGGGTCGATGCATCGAAGACATGCAGCTTGGCGCCGCCGATCACATAGAGCAGGTCCCCGACCAACTCGGCATCCATGCACCTGCCGAGGTCAAGACTACGGACGGCCCTAAGCTCGCGTCCCATCGCCAATTCGTCCGCCATGCCTGTTCCTCCAAGGAGTATCGCCAGAGCCGCGAAGCAGCCAGTAAGCCAATGCCTGGTGCGCACGTGTCGTGTCCTCGGTCCGTTGGTTTGCCAGGTGTCCACCCCAAAGTGCCCCCATCCCCGGTGATGTCAACCCGCCCCATCGCCGCCCCGGAGAGGAGAATGTCTACCTTTTTCATCACTTTTTACCCGAACACGTTTGACGCGCCACCGTATCCTGGTATTGTAGTACCACAATAAGCATCACCATGAGCACTGGATCGCGAAACATGAGTTCTCTCCTCGGCATTTCAGAAGCAGCTTCGATCGGCTGGCACGCCATGATCCTGCTGGCCGATGCGGGCGAGGAGTTGCGCTCCACGGCGGAGATTGCGGAGATCCTGCAAGTCTCCGGAGCGCATCTCTCGAAGGTTCTCCAGCGGTTGACGCGGGCCGGGCTGGTGGAAGCGGTGCGCGGCCCTCGCGGCGGCTTCCGTCTCGGCAAGTCGGCGAAGGAAATCACGGTCCTGGAGATCTTCGAAGTGATCGAGGGCCCCATCCAGGAGCGGCAATGCCTGCTCCGCAAGCCCGTCTGCAACGGCAAGTGCTGCATCATCGGCGGTCTTCTTCGGCAGATCGATGAACTCAAAGAGAACTTGGGCACTCTGACGCTCGAGGAAGCGACGGAAAAGTCCCTGCACTAACCCCACTCCCCCGGGAAGGACACCCACTGTGAAACGCAAAATCATCAAGATCGACGAGAAGAAATGCAACGGCTGCGGCCTCTGCGTCCCGGCCTGTCACGAAGGCGCTCTGGCCATCGTGGACGGCAAGGCGAAGCTGGTGAAGGACAGCTACTGCGATGGCCTCGGCGACTGCCTCGGCCAATGTCCGCAGGACGCCATCATCATCGAAGAGCGCGATGTGGACGCCTACGACGAGGCGGCGGTCCAGAAGCACCTGGCCGACCAGGCCAAGGCCAAGGCCCAAACCAAGCCCACTCCTCCTGCCGGTGGTTGCCCCGGGCTCCGGGCCTTCAGTCTCGCCACCGCCAAGCCTGCCGCTCCCGCTGGCGGCTGCCCCGGGCACCGCGCCGTCAGCCTTGACGCTCCGGCAGTGACCGACGACGCGCCGGCCCAGTCGGCCCTCAGCCAGTGGCCGCTGCAGCTGCACTTGGTCTCGCCCAATGCCCCCTACTGGGAAGGCTGCGACTTGCTGATCGCGGCAGACTGCGTGCTCGCGGCCTACCCCAAGCTGCACACCGATCTGCTGGCCGGGCGCAAGCTCATCATCGCCTGCCCGAAGCTGGACGACACCAGCAACTACGTCGAGAAGCTCGTCGCAATCTTCTCGGGCAACACCATCCGTAGCCTGACCGTCGCCCGCATGGAGGTCCCATGCTGCGGCGGAATCAGCCACATCGTAGGTGAGGCCCTGGCCCGTTCGGGTCGGGATATCCCCATCGAGACTGTCACCATCGGTATCCAGGGCGATGTCCTGGACCGTAGTTAGCACCAGCCCCGGGAGATCGAGCAATGTCTAGCATGTTCTGCTACCAGTGTGAGCAAACCGCCAAGGGTTCCGGTTGTACTGCCATGGGAGTCTGTGGCAAGACGCCCGAGACCGCTACCAGCCAGGATGTCCTCTTCCATGTCGCCAAGGGCGTCGGGCAGCTC
Source organism: Victivallales bacterium (assembly GCA_018648945.1). The sequence continues at coordinate 12,597 of JABGQJ010000115.1, read as the reverse complement.
GCCCACGCCGCCCGCCAGGCCGGTGCCGCCACCCCCGCCGCCGACGCCTTCGTCGTCGAAGCACTCTTCACCACCGTGACCAACGTCAACTTCGACGCCGCCAACATCGTCGCCCTAGCCGCGAAGGGCGCGGTCGTCAAGACCGAAACCAAGCAGATCGCCGTGGCGGCTGGTGCCGACATCGCCGCCCTGGCCGGACCCGCCGCGTTCGTCCCCGCTGCAAGCGTCTCCGAACTGGCGTCCCAAGGCACGGCGATCAGCCTACAAGGTCGGCTGGATGCCCTCGGCACAGATGTCGCCGGACTCCAGGAACTGATCACCTATGGCCTCAAGGGCATGGCTGCCTACGCCGACCACGCCCGCGTCCTCGGGGTTGAGGATGACAATGTCTACGCCTTCACCCACGAAGCCCTCGCCTTCCTGGCCGGCAACCCCGGCGAGGTGGATGCCCTAGTCGGCATGGCCCTGCGCGTCGGCGAAGTGAACCTGCGGGTGATGGAACTGCTGGACCAGGCCAACACCGGTGCCTATGGCCATCCCGAGCCCACCGTCGTGCGCGTCACGCCCATCAAGGGCAAGGCCATCCTCGTCTCCGGCCATGATCTCAAGGATCTGGACCTCCTGCTCCAGCAGACCGAAGGCAAGGGGATCAATGTCTACACCCACGGCGAAATGCTCCCCTGCCTCGCCTATCCCGGCCTCAAGAAGCATGCCCACCTGGTCGGCAACTACGGCGGTGCCTGGCAGGACCAGCGCAAGGAATTCGAGGCCTTCCCCGGCTCGATCCTGATGACCACCAACTGCATCCAGAAGCCCGCTGATGCCTATCAGGCGCGCATCTTCACCTCCGGCCTCGTCCAGTGGCCCGGCGTCGCCCACATCGACGACGGCGACTTCTCCGCTGTCATCGATGCCGCCCTGGATGCCCCTGGCTTTGCCGAGGATGCCGAAGAAAAGACCATCACCATCGGTTTCGCCCGCAATGCCGTCCTGAATGTGGCCGGTCCGGTGATCGACGCCGTGAAGGCCGGCCAGATCCGCCACTTCTTCCTGATCGGCGGTTGTGACGGTGCCAAGTCTGGGCGCAACTTCTACACCGATCTCGCCACGTCCGTGCCGGATGACTGCGTGATCCTCACGCTCGCCTGCGGCAAATACCGCTTCAACAAGCTCGACTTCGGCGACATCGGCGGCATTCCGCGGTTGCTCGACTGCGGTCAGTGCAACGACGCCTACTCCGCCATCCAGATCGCCGTCGCCCTGGCCGGTGCCTTCGAGTGCGGCGTCAACGAGTTGCCCCTGTCCATGGTCCTCAGTTGGTACGAGCAGAAGGCCGTCTGCATCCTGCTCACCCTCCTGCACCTCGGCATCCAGGACATGCGCCTCGGGCCAAGTCTCCCCGCCTTCGTCGGCCCCAACGTGCTGAATGTGCTGGTCGAGAACTTCGGCCTCAAACCCATCACGACTCCTGAAGAGGACTTGGCGGCCATGCTCGCCTAGTCTCAACCGCAGTCAAGCCCACCACGCCCCCGGCGGAGACCACCGTCGGGGGCGTTCTGTGTCTGGGGGAGGGGAGAATGGACGGCATGGACGGGCATGGACCATGGACAGAATGGCTCGCCCAGCAACCAAGCAGCATTGCCCTGCATCCACTCCGTCCACTCCCCGTGCTCCCCCCCCGAGCCCAACCACCTTGCATTGTCGGCCACCGGGTTGTGGGACTGAGGAGAGGTGCTAGTGTATTGGCACTGAGGCCGTCCGGCCGCAGATCCCCCCCCTGTCCCAGAGAGTGCGAAGATGAGAGCTCCACACCTGTTTGCGGTTCTGCTCCTCGTCCTGGTTCTGTCGCCCCTCCGTGCCGTCCCGCTCCTCCACGAGGGCGAACTGCGCACTACCGGGTGGAGCGAGGGCGGCGACCACGGTCGCGTGGCCCTCGGCGACATGCGGGTGCGCTACCATATCTCAAGCCGAATGGGCGAACCGCTCCAGAAGTTCGACATCCTCCTCGAAGACGCCAACCACCCGGCCCAAATCACCGACATCCACTTCCGCGCCGATGTACTCAGCGGCGGCAAGGAAACCGGATACCGCATCGAGTTTTCGCCCGACACCGTGGGCGAACGGGGCAAATGGCACAACGCTGCGGCATGGGGCAGCCCGGACTGGAATCGCTGGTTCCTGGACAGCAAGGGGAGGCACGCCGACCGGGCCACGACGAAGCGCCTGTTCGGGAGCGGCCTTTCGCTCCAGAGCCTGCAAGTCGTGCGGGCCACCGTGCGCATGGGCAAGCGAGTCAGCATCAACGAGCCGAATCTCAACGGCGAATGGCGGCGGATCTTCGTTGGGGCCTACGGGGAAGACACGCCCCTGACCGGTCTCCTGCCGGTTGAGGAACAGCCGGCACTTGGGGGCGAAGCGGTCACGAAGGGGAATGAGAGGAAGGGCTGGAGGAAGCTCCTGGACTACTGTGGCGACCTGAAGGGAAATATCAGTGTGAAGCCGATCGGACTCGCCGTCTCGGCCCATCCCGCGCGATTGCGCATCTGGAGGACTGCCGACGCCCTTGTGCTGAAAGGCCGGTTTGGCTTGGCCAAGGGCACGCTGGTCGGCTGGGACGTTCCCGGCGAGGAGGCGAAGCGGGTACTTGACAGTGCGGTGGACGTGGAACTGTCCCTGCAACTCGTCTGGGATGGCAAGACCGAATCGTGCCGGGAAAGGGCTCGCCTGGTCCCTGGCCAGCAGATCGAGATGGCGATCCGCCTACCAGTGAAGAAGGCTGAGGCGATCACCAATCCCGGTCTGCGCCGCGCGGGCACAGGCACGGTAACGGTTTCAGTACCCGTCGCTCAACGCCCTCCCCGGAAGAGGCCGGAAGAGGGCAAGGACCCCTTTGCCGTGGGGGGGGGAGGCCCGAGAGGCCGGGCGGAGGACAATCCCTTCCTCGCCAACACGCGCGACAAGGCCAATCCCTTTGGGCCCCAGACGGACGGCAAGGGCCCGGCCAACCCGGCCGCGAAGAACCCGTTCTCACCAAAGGCCGATGGCAATGTCTTCGAGCGGCAGCGCAATGCCGAGAGGGAGAAGCAGTTCCTGAGAATCCTGGACGCTGGCGCGGCCCTCCTCGACCGCCGGGATTGGCTTGGGGCCGACGCCAAGATCCGGCAGGCCCTGGCCGTGCCTGGCCATGACCAGGACAAGCGCGCGGTCGCCCACCTCCGCCGCATGGCGACGCTGCGCCACGCCGATTCCGCCCGGTTCGTCGTCTTGCTGGACCAACTGGCCCAGCTTAGGAGGGAGATCGAGAAGTTCGCCCGGAAACGGCTTGGGGAGAAGCCCGAGCACAATAAGAAGAAAGGCAAAGCCTGGCGAGAACGCGCGAGGCAGACCTTTGCCGAGAAGTACGTTGCCACGCGGCAGAAGGAGTTCGTCGCGAGGCAGCGCGAGGCAAAGGCAATCATGGACGCCGACCCGGAGCTAGTCAAAGGCTTGTCCGGGAATCGCAAGGGCTTGGTGGCCCTGGTCAGCGAACCGCCACTTTCCGCAGAGAACTACCCCTAGCCGATGCCGGTCCCGGCGGCGGCCCCGTCGGACTCGGCCTGGATCACCAACGATGGGAGAGCACAGATAATGACGTGGATGCGAGTCGGTACAGTCGTGAAGAGCATGCTGCTTGTCGGCATGGTTGCAGTTGCCCAGGAGAATCCCTTCGAGATGGCGGCGAAGGTGGCCTACTCCGGGATCTACGAAGGCAAGGACAACGAGGGCGCCGCCTATACGCTCGTGCTCTGCGAACGGGGTGACTCATTCGATGGCTCGGTGAGTCGCGCCGGCAACGTCATGCAGATCGTGGCGGCGCTGGACGGGACGGCGCTGGCCGGCGAGATGAAGGACGCGAACGGGGCCAGCCCGATCAAGGTCGTCGTTTCCGGGGATGTCGCCACGTTCGTTGCCGGTTCGGTGAAGGTCGAACTGGAGCGACGGGAGGGACCATCGTTCGTGAACAGGTTCTCCAGCGACCGGGTCAAGATCTCGCTCGCAACGGGGGAGGATCGAGCTCTGGCAGGAAGCCTGAAGTTCCAGGGCCGGATGTACGACGTCAAGGCCCGCGCGAACGGGGCGCTGTGCTGGGGCACGTTTGGCGGCGAGCGCTCGTGGCGGTTCACTCTGCAGCGCGAGTCCGATACAGAGGTGCTCTTCCGGACCGGCACATTCGCTCAGTCTCTTCAGGACGAGAATGAACTTGAACGCCGGGCGCAGGAAGCAGCGCGCAGACGCCGGGTCGCGGAGGAGGTCCTTGCCATGCAGAGGCGCAGGAATGCGCAGGGACGCCTAACCATGCAAAGCCCAGCGGACAAGGAGAGGCAGCGGAAAGCGGAGCAGCAGGCCGCCGGGGTACGGCAGCAGGCGTTGGCCGGCGATGCCCGGGCGCAGAACGACATGGGACGTCGCTACGAATCGGGGGATGGGGTTCCGCAGGACCCGCAGGAAGCCGTCAAGTGGTACCTGGGAGCGGCCCAACAGGGCTATGCCCTGGCGCAGTATAACGTGGCGCTCCAATACCGCTACGGCCAAGGGGTAGACAGGAACGACGCGGAGGCGGCCCAGTGGTTCCGGAAGGCTGCCGAGAAGGGCCATGCCAAGGCCCAGCTACACGTGGGTCACGCCTACCGCTATGGTCGGGGGGTGGAACGGAATGATGCCGTGGCGATCAGGTGGTACGGACAGGCCGCCGGGCAAAAGGAGCCCCGGGCAGAATACGCCATAGGCAAGCTGTACGAGGAAGGCAATGGCGTGGAGCGGAACTATGAGAGAGCCCTGGCTTGGTATCGAAAGGCGGCGGCGAGGGAATACGCGGAAGCCGAGGCCAAGGTCCTGAGGCACGATGAGTTCGTCCAGGCGCTGCCCCTCGCCAAGGAGGGCGATGCGATGGCACAGAGCGAAGTCGGGGACGCCTACACCCACGGCGATGGAGTGGGACAGGACTACACGAAGGCCCTGGAGTGGTACCTGAAAGCCGCCGACAAGCAGAACGCTTCGGCTGAACACGGACTTGGCGACGCGTACTACAACGGTCGCGGCGTAGCCAGGGACAGGACGGAAGCGGCGCGGTGGTACCGGAAGGCTGCCGAGCGGGGCTACGCCACAGCCCAGGTGTCCCTCGGGCATGCCTGCCGGCGCGGGACCGGCGTCAAGAAGGATTACGCCAAGGCGCTGGAGTGGTACCGCAAGGCAGCCGAACAGGAGGACGCCAGGGGCCAGCACCATGTGGGGCGCATGTATGAGGAAGGGTATGGCGTGACCCGTGACCACGACCAGGCACTCATCTGGTTCGGCAGGGCGGCTGCCGGGGGATACGCAAGCGCCAAGCGGAAGATGCGGGAACGCGACAGCTTCCTGACCGCCAAGGCAAGAGCCATGGGCGGAAACGCGGCGGCACAGCGGGAATTCGGAGCAGCCCATGCAGACGGCATCGGCACTAGAAAGGACAGCCGAGAGGCCGTTCCCTGGTTCCGCAGGGCCGCCGAGCAGGGCGATGCTACCGCCCAGTACCGGCTTGCCGACTGCTACTGCCGTGGCGAGGGAGTGGAACGGGACGACCAAGAGGCTGCCAAGTGGTGCAAGCAGGCGGCCGAGAAGGGGGAACGGCAGGCGCAGTGTCTGCTTGGATTCCTCCTGCATTGCGGCCGCGGCATCGCGCGAGACGACAAGCAGGCTGTGACCTGGTTCCAGAAATCAGCCGCGCAGGGCTACAGCGAGGCCCTGTACGAGTTGGGTGCCTGCCACGAGAAGGGCTATGGAGTTGCACAGGACCTCGACGCGGCAGCCATCTGGTACACCAAGGCGATGGTGAGCCGGAAATCTGACCCCGACCTGACGGGCTGGCAGAATCGGGCGCGGGTCTGGGAGGAACAGGGGAAACTCCGCCAACTCGCGACCTTCCTCGACGCGCTCGTCAAGCAGTCCCCCAATTCCCCAATCGTCTACCGGCTCCGTGGCCTGGGGCATGAACGGCAGGGACGGCTGGACGAGGCCCTCCGGGATTACACGAAGGCCATCGAGTTGCTGCCCGATTACGGTGAGGCCCATGCCCGCCGGGCCGCGATCTGGCAGAACCGGGGCGCAGGCGCGAAGGCGATTGAGGCCTATACCGTGGCGTTGCAGCGCAACCCCGGTTGGGCCGCCGGCTACATCCAGCGCGGCTTGGCCTGGGCCAGAGCCGGAGACATGGACAAGGCACAGGTTGACTGCGCCCGGGCCATTGGGCTGGACCCCGAAGATTCCAGGGTCCTGAACCGGCTCGCCTGGACCTACCTGACGCAGCCCTCCCTCAAGAACCCGGCAGACGCGTTGATACTCGCCAGGAAGGCGGCGGCCCTGACCACCGGCGAGCAGGACCGCTCGAGTGTCCTCGACACCCTCGCGTGCGCCTATGCTGCGAACGGGCGGTTCGACGATGCCGTGCGCACGCAGCGCGAGGCCATCGCCAATGTGACGAGTGACCTGTCGAGCTTGGTAGGACTCCAGGAACACTTGCAGGCGTTCGAGAAGGGGCGTGAGCCCGCCAATCTGTCCTCGTTCGAGGGGCTGAAGCCCCCGGCCTGGTAGAGGGAGCTGCCTACTGTCATCTCTGGTCTCGCGTTGTCGGGTTCTTCGCGGCAGGCACTTTGCGCCTCTTGGCGGAAGTGGACGGCATGGACCCCATGGACGGGGATGGACGATGGACAGGATGGACAGGCCAGCTGAGTGCGCGCGCTCAAACCGTCCATGATGTCCATCATCCATGGCGTCCATCCCTGTCCATGCCGTCCATTCCTCGTCCGATTCCCCGCCACCGCCCACAAATGTCTTCCCACCCTCTGTCGCCCCGTCGGAGAGTAGCACTTGCCCGGCAGGCCCCCGCTTGACGTTCTCTACCAGTAAGCGGCGAAAACGAAGGCTGTGCCTGTGCCTGGCGAATACCACACGTCATAGCCAGCACCATTGCCAGCGCGAGATCCCTTGTAGAGAATGGTGTCCTCAGGCACCCTCCAGCCATATCGCTCGAAATCTGGATCAACCCGTACCGGGACGAACTCTGGATCGCTTGGTGTCTCTTCGCGGGTGAAGGGCTGGAGCCAGACGCCCGCGCCGTGTGAACGGCGTTCCTCGTAGACGGTGTCCATCCAGCGCTCGAGTGCCCCCTGCTCAACATGGAATCTCAGGGCGTGCCCAGAGCCGTACTTGTGGAGTGTGATCTCCGTCGCTTCCTCGGGAAGCTCGATGTGGGGATCGTGGGTACCTTCTGCCGTGGCGTACCCGAACTCCCCGTATCGCACCGCATTAACGATGAGGCCGATGGCGATGCAGAGGGGGACGAACAGAATGGCGCCAGCGAGGGCGGCAGTGTCCAAGGACTTCCTGCGGGAGCCGCCTCGCCTCGTCACCGCGATCACCGTTGCCACCATGCCCGCGAAAACTACGAAACAGGTGATTTTCAGGGGCAGTATGAATGGAAAGAACACTGTAGATCGCTCCTCCTATGCGGCAACATGCGCCACGCTACAGCCTGAGCATGGCAAGGGCGACCCCACCAAGCGTATCAACTATACGTCAACAGCCCTCCCCGGCTCGACAATGCATCTGGACCCAGATTCTCGCCTGCTGGGAACCTGAGGGGGGCGATCCGTGTTGCATTGAGTATAAGGTATTCCTATATTCGTTGGCTCGCAACGAATTGCCAGATAGCACAACAGCCAAGGAACAAGCCGTGAAGCGTTTCGAGGATCTATTCGCCGAACTCAAAGAGAAGGCCGCCCGCCAGGACCCCGAGTCAGGCACCGTGAAGGAACTGAACAAGGGCAAGCACTTCATCGGCAAGAAGGTGATCGAGGAAGCCGGCGAAGTCTGGATGGCGGCCGAATACGAAGGGCGGGAGAAGACCGCCGAGGAGATCTCCCAGCTGCTCTACCATCTGCAGGTCATGATGATCGCCTGCGACCTCGAGCTGGAAGACGTTTACGAGTATCTTTAGAGAGAGAACGCGGCTCCGCGCCGCCCAAAGGACATCGATATGCTGCAAATCGCACTGCCTAACAAGGGCTCTCTCTCCGAAGGGGCGGTCGAGCTCGTCCGCGAAGCTGGCTACCGCTGCAAACGCAGTGGGCGTGAGCTCATGGTCCGCGATACCGAGAACGACATCGAGTTCTATTTCCTGCGGCCCCGCGATATCGCGGTCTACGTGGGCAACGGGCTGCTTGATCTCGGCCTCACCGGTCGCGACCTGGCCTTGGACGGGGACGCCCAGGTGGCCGAACTGATGGGCCTGGGTTTCGGCAAGTCGGCGTTCCGGTACGCCGTCCCCAAGGAGAAGGACTGGTTGCCCGACACCTTCGACGGCCTGCGCGTCGCCACCTCCTACCCCAAGCTCGTCGAGACCGACATGGCCCAACGGGGACAGAAGGTCGGGATCGTCAAACTCGATGGGGCGGTGGAGATCTCCATCCAACTCGGCGTGGCCGACGTCATCGCCGACGTGGTGCAGACCGGCAAGACGCTTGAGGAAGCTGGCCTCAAGATCGTCGGCGAACCCGTGCTCCAGTCCGAAGCGATCGTGGTCGCGCGGGACGTGGATTTCGCCCAGGACCCGGACGTCCACATCTTCCTCGACCGTCTGCGCGGCATCACCGTGGCCCGCGAATACGTGATGATCGAATACGATGCGCCCGAAGCCCTGCTCGAACAGGCCTCCGCCCTCACCCCTGGGATCGAGGCACCGACCGTGGCCCCCTTGAGGAAACCCGGCTGGGTGGCCGTCAAGGCCATGGCCCCACGCGCGGGGATCAACGCGGTGATGGACCGCCTCCTGGTTCTCGGGGCCAAGGGCATCATCGTCACCGACATCCGCACCTGCCGCCTGTAGGCTACTGTAGACTACCCCCGGTGGCGCTCCCAGCGCCGCCGGCGCAGGTCGATACGAGCCTGGACCACGGGCCACATCCAGATCAGCCTCCCCGGCTCCGCTTTCAGGTCGACAGTGTAGCTCTGGCCGTCCGGATTCTCCGATTGTAGCTCGATCACGTGGCTGTGGCGCTGATACAGCTTCACCACCACCTCCCCATGATCCGCCAACCGGGCCACAACCAAGTCCCCTCTCTGGGGATACTCGCCAGCGGCGACCAGCAACACCGTGCCATCGGGAAACTCTGGGCTCATGCTGTCTCCCTCCACCCGTAGACAGAACGAGTTCTCCCCCACCTGGCCTGCGGGCCAGCTGTCCGTGCTCTCGCCGAACCCAGTGAGCCAATCATCCAACGGCTCCACCGCAGGCTCGTAGCCGGCCGCCGCCGCTGCCCCCAGCACCGGCACATCCTGCCAGCCTGTCGCCCCTCCAAATGCTCTGCCATACGCCGAGCCGCCTTCCTCGACACCCGCCGCGCCCGGCAGATCCAGCAACCGGGGATCAAGCTCCGAAATCGGCACCCGGAGAGACAAGGCGATGGATCCCAGACGGAAGGCCGATGTCTCCGACCGGTCGTTCTCGTACTCCGAGATCGAGCCCTGCGGAATGCCCGAGGCATCCGACAGCTCCTTCTGGGTCATCCCAGCCGCCTCGCGCGCCGCCTTGATCCGCTTGCCAATGGATTGATGCATGCCACTACCGTCCGTTGGGTTTCCTGCCATACAACCTAGCACGCGGCCCAGAATTATCAACATTCCATTTTTGATTTTATCGTTATCACAATATACGGTATAGTCCCACACCACCCATACAATGGAGAGGCCCACCATGGACAACGAGACCAACCAACCGCCAGCCACACGTCGTACCGACACCAACGCGTCGCAGAATATCGTTATCCCGATATCGCTGCCCAGCCAGCCCCCGCAAGAGGAGGCACCCCCCTCTCAGACCGGCCCCAACGCTGACTGCGGGCCTCATCCCGCGACCTCAACCACCCCCAGGAACGACATGCGGGCCATGGAACAGGAAACGCACACCCGGGCGGATGAACTGAGCGCCCAACTGGACGAGTTGCAGAGCGAACTCTCGCGCGCCGAGCGAAGTGTCGACATCCTGCGCCGAGCGCGCGGCGTGATCTACGCCGAGATCACCCGCGAGAAGCACGGCATCGCTCCCGGTGATCTGGTCAGTTGGGAGGGCGAGCAACGCGGCCGCAACAGCCAGCGCTGGCGCACCCTCACGCTGCGCGGGGTGGTTGTGGCCGTCCCCATGCGCGACCGCCTGCAGATCCATCGCCTCAACCGCCACGGCAAACCGATGGATCAGACGGTCTACGTCCCCGTCGATTGCGTCGAGCTAACCGCGGGGCAGTAATGCATGCTGCGAGGGATCACGCGAGCAGTGGGTCCCCTTCCGTTCTGACCCGGCGGGCGTGCCGGCGGACGAGGAGCTCGGGGTGATCCACATACTGCTCCAGCCGGGCGACCTCGTCGGTGCAACCAAGGGCGATAAGCGTGCGCACGGCCCGCATGTCGATGGCGTAGCGGAAGGAACTGGGCAGGCCGTCACTGACTCCCCAGAGCGACATCATGAAGGCATCCCCATCGGTGGCGCTCAGGAACTGCTTCACCGCCTCGATGGCGGCGGGCTCGCCTGTGGTCGCCAGCCCCTTGAGGAGCAGGAGGGCATCGGTAGCATTCGGCACGTCACTAAGCAGGATCGCGCCCATCAGTTTGGCGGTTCCCGGCACCCCTAGGTCGACCAGAGCCAAAGCCGCGACGATGCATCGGGCCGGGGACTTGATGCCCAGAGGCGCGCCCACCTCCTTGGCCTCGGCGCAACGCTGTAGCTCGGCGACCACGGCAGGCGTGCCGACCCTGGCCTCGGCGGCGGCCACGGCACCCCGGAAGCGGCGGTCGGCATCCTGCTCCCCAGTCACGAAGGCGTCCCAGTCAGGCGCATCGTCGCCTGTGCGCAGGCCCAGCCGCCACATGGCCAGACCGGACTTCCCATCATCACTCAACAGCTCCAGCAGCTCTTCGTTGGCCAAGTCCATGACCGGTTCGGTGGCCTTGGGCACGATCCCCCGGCGCTCCAGAGCAGTGCGCAACTCGGCAATATCCACATCGCGGGGCGTCGTGCCGTTGCGCAGGGAGAGCGCGGCGGCCACGCCGCAGATCTCGCCAATCACCTGGATGTCGCGCTGCATGCGCACCAGCTGGTGCAGATCGTGGTCCACCGACAGCGCCCGGCAGGCCACGAGCAGCCCTTCCACATCCACCGGCAACAGGGCCCGGTAGGGAAGATCGCCATGCAGCAGATACCGCCAGAGGCCGAACATGACCACATGCCGCCGGCTCCATTCGCTCTCCTCGGCATAGTCCATGGCGTGGTTGTCATGGTGCGCGAAGCAACTGCAGACGGTATCCGGGTAGGTCTGGCCCTGCATGAAGTCATCGAAGGTGAGGGTCAGCGGCCCCAGCACAAACCGGCTCTCGCGGATGCCGATGATCGAGGCCAGGGTGCAATAGTGGTTCTCGACGGAGTGCTGACGGCAGTGCCAGATGCGGGCACGCCCCTCGAAGTGAGCCCGGGAAAAGTCAATGGTGTCGGTGGGATCGACCCAGCCCGCGTCGAAGTTGTGGTGAAGCAGGCTGCCATCACGCACCATGGTGGGCGTGTAGCTGTAGGGTTGGGGAAACGCATCGCCATCGCGGCCAAGGGTCATGGGTGCGCCCGCTGCGGCGGCGAGGTCACCGTCACCCGTGCCATCGATGGCGATGTGGCAGGGGAAGACATGGTAGCCATCCTGGGCGGCAGTCAGCACGGCCACGATGCGGTCGTCCTCCCGGACCACGCCGAACACGAAGTGCCCGGCATGGACGTCCAGACCAGACCGATTCTGCATGGCACGGGACATTACTTCCGCGCGCCCGACCGGATGGTAGCCCCGGACCTTGCCACTGGTGCCGCCACGCCCGGTGATGCCTTCGTCCAAGCGGTCCTGCATGCCTCCCTTCAGCCCATGGTAGTAGGAGTGGATGCGACCCGCGCTGCCAATACCACCAGGAACGGGGGCAGGATCGACCACTGCAACCGAGAGTCCCTCTTCCGCAGCAGCCAAGGCGGCGAACAGGCCGCCGGTGCCATAGCCAGCAACCACCACGTCGCGCAACTCGTGCCGACAGGCCACGGCCACGGGCAGCTCACAGGATGGCAGATCCTGTTCCGAAGCGGAGAGCAGCTCCCACGTGTCCACTGGCGTGCTGCTAGGGAGAATCTCTTGAGGAAGAGCATCCTTGGCGGTCAGTGACAAGTCGGCGATCCAGGCGGCAACCGCCGACGGCTCGCCCGGCGCTACCATGGCCCCCGTGCCGGCCAGTGCGGGCAGCTCGGGAATCTCCAGAGCATGCGCCACGGCGGGCGCCACATCCACCAGGTTCGCTTCGGCAAAGTCACTCACGTTCGCCTTCAACCAGGCGAACGCATCATTGGCAACGGTCATGGAACGGGAAAGTACCCGGGCCATGCCGTCCGCAACGGAGGTGTCCATGGCGAAGGTGAGAATGGCCTCGTTGGGCCACGCGGCAGCAGTAGCCCGGACTTGGTCGTTCGCGGCCCCGATAGCCGCTGGCAATGACCATGTTTGGCCGTCG
>JABGQJ010001149.1 GCA_018648945.1 Victivallales bacterium | reverse complement strand
CTCGCCACATGGTTGGCGGGGTTCCCCCCAGCAGTGGTGAACTGGCCGCCAGCAAAGAGACCGCCGGCGGCATCGACTGCCAGCGCTTGCACATCGTCACCTAGGCCCGACCCGAGAAGGAGCCATCTGGTACCGTCCCACCTCGCAGCATTCCGGATCGGTCCGTCTGGGAACAAACCACCAGCGTAGACGTTGCCGACGGCATCGCTTGCCAGGGCATGGAAGTTCCGCCCCGGAAGCTCCGAAGCGGGCGGGCAAAGCGCGGACCAGGCCGTGCCATTCCACCTGGCAATATGGAGAGCATCGGCCCCACCGGCGGTAACGAATTCACCGCAGGCATAGAGAATGCCAGAAGCATCCAGCGCCAGACCGGAGACCCCACCACCGGCCATCCCGGTTCCGAGACCGACCCAGGAGGTGCCATTCCACTTCGCGATGGAGCTGGTCGCCACGCCACCCGCAGAGCTGAAGCTGCCCCCCACGTAGAGTTCGCCCGACGCGCCAACGGCCAGAGCCTTGACCTCGTCGTTCACCCCCGCACCCAATACGGACCAGGCAGCGCCATCCCACCTCGCCACGCCGTTGGCCGCGACGCCACCCGCAGACGTGAAGCTGCCCCCCACGTAGAGAGCGCCCGAGGCATCGAGGGCCAGAGCCCGCACGTCGCCGTTCACTCCTGCCCCAAGGGCATGCCAGCTGGTCCCATCCCACTTCGCGACGTGATTGGCCGCGACCCCGCCAGCACTGTTGAAGCTACCCCCCACATAGAGAGTGCCCGTCCCGTCCCACGCCAGTGCACGCACCTCATTGCCTACCCCCAGGCCAAGGGCATGCCAGTTGCTCCCATCCCACCTCGCGATGCGGTTGGCCGCCCCGCCGCCGGCAGTGGTGAAACTGCCCCCGACATAGAGATCCCCCGGAGCGCCGCAGGTCAGAGCAGAGACGGGACTGCCCACCCCTTCCCCAAGGGCGAACCAATCGCGGGCCCGGACCTTGATGGCCACGGTGGCGACGTTGGAGTCTGCCACCGCGTCGTTTGCCTTGTATGTGAAGGTATCCGTCCCCACATAGTCCTCGTCCGGCGTGTAGTCGAACCTACCGTCACCGTGGAAGATGACAGTACCGTGAGCCGGGTCGGTAACCTTGACGGCGACCAGTTGGTCGCCGTCGGCGTCGCTGTCGTTCGCCAACACCTCCGGCAGGCCGGGAGCCCCGACATACAGGACTGCATTCCAGAGAGCCTCATAGGCGTCGTCTGCCGCCACGGGGGCGTGGTTGGTGACCGTGACCGTCACGGTGACAACACCGGAGTGCTCCGTCCCGTCGTGCGCCTTGTAGGTGAAGGTGTCTTCGCCCAGGTAAACGCCGTTAGCGGTGTAGACAAACGAGCCATCGCCGGGGAAGACGAGCTCCCCATGGGCCGGGCCACTGACCAGGACAGCGGTCAGCGGGTCGCCATCCGGGTCGCTGTCGTTCGCCAGCACCCCCGGCACGGCGACCGGCGTTGACCTACCCCAGAGCGCATCGTAGGCATCTGGCGTCGCGGCCGGTGGTGCCGCGACCGCAAGGATGCCGCAGCCCAGCCACACGGCAAGGAGCCAGCCGACATGGTTGGTGATCCCGGCGACCGGCGGAAACTGGCGGCGCGCCTTCGCTGCCACTCGTCGTGCAGCGCCACGGGAATGGACGCCCCCGATCACCTGCAACAGGGCCTGGGGGAAGACAGCAAGGCAAAGACGTGGAGCACACATACCACTTACTCCTTCGCAGCGAGTGATGGTCAAAGCACCAGTAGCCGAAGGACTCACTCCCAGCCTGTCTATACACTATGCCACAAACTTCTGCAAACACGCAGTTTGTTGCGCAAAAAACCCGCCACTTTCTTGCCACCAAGAGAGGAATGCACGACTCACGGGAAGGCGTTTGCGGCAGGACAGCGAAATCCGTAGCAGACCTGCAACGGTATGCCGCCAAGGCCCCGTGGGAATGCCGAAGCACCGACATGGACCTCTGGCACTCGGGCCACAGTCTGGCTGAGAATCAGAGAAGATTGCTTGCCAGTTCGGCCAGTTCCGAACGCTCGCCCCTGACCAGGTTCACGTGGGCGTGGAGGGC
>JABGQJ010001148.1 GCA_018648945.1 Victivallales bacterium | reverse complement strand
GTCCGTCAAGCTCGAAGGACGCTCCGTTCCCGCTTGCCGCAGCCAGCACATCGGCTCCCCGTTCCCGGGCCCCCGTCTCCACGCGTTGCAGGAACGCGGTCTTGCCGTCACCAGCATTGCCGGTGATGATGACCAAACCGAACTCGCCAGCCAGCACGGCCGGCAGAAGGTCGCGATCCAACGCCGTTTCCACGTAGGTCCGTTCGCCGAGGGCATCCAGGCCACGTGTGCCGCAGTTGCACCGGCCCTGGCTGTAGAGCGTGAGCAGGTAGGATACAAAGGGATTAGTGTTGGGTTGCGGCACCCCCAACTCGGGCACGGTCCAGGTGGACGACTCCTCCGCCTGCGGGGCCTTCGGGCGGAGGACGGCCGTTGCGTCTAGCGCTTCGAGCAGTTCGCGCGCAGATGCGAACCGCTCTGCCCGCTTCGGGGCAAGGGCCTTCAGAAGAAGCTCTGTCGCACTCGAGGATAACGCCGCTGCCCTCGCACACTTGCGCGGGTCTTTGGCCAGCTTAGCTGGCGGAGGCAGCTTGGTCTGCCAGGGATACTCCCCGGTTAGTGCTTCGTACAACGTGATGCCGAGAGCGTACACATCGCGCTCGGCGCGCTCGGCGTCCGTGGGTTCGTGGGAGGTATCCAGATCGGGTACCAGGTAGCGTCGCGAGCCTCCCCCATGGCCGTCATCGCCCGACCGTGTGGAGACGTTGAAGTCGATGATTCGCGCTCCATCGTCGGTCCAGAGCAGATTGCGGGGCTTGATGTCACCATGGTACACGCCCGAAGCGTGGAGATGAACAAGGCCCTCGGTGACCTGGCGACCCAGTTCCCAGGCGTCGGTGGTCGAGAGGGAATCGCTGGCGATCATCTCCCCCACATCCTGCCCCTCGATGTACTCGAAGACGATGTAGGGCGGCCCATCCTCACCAGGGAGGATGTCCGCGTTGACGACCTTCACCACCCTGGGATGGGCTGGCAACCCCAACAGGATTCGGTATTCCTTCTTCAGGCGATCAAGCTTCGAATACCGGTCCTGCAGCACCAGCTTCACCACCCGGCTCACGTCGCCAAGCGTGTCGATCACCCGGTAGGCGACACCAAAGCCTCCCGGCTCGCCCAGGCGCTCTTGGACCACGTACTTCGAGGTCAACGGGTGGCCAGCTGGCAAATCACGGTAGTCGACGCCCGGGGTGCTGGTGACCGCCGGATTCCTCTCTGCCGTACGCCCCAGGAGCCTCTCGAAGGTGCCCAGTGCATCCAGTGCCGCAGGGCGATCGCCCGCGTCAAAGGCACACAGGCTCTGCAACCATGCATCGCATCCAGCAGGGAGGGCAGGTTCTCTTGCCGAGGGGGGCTCGGCGAAGACCGCGTGCTGTCCCTCGATCTCGGCAGCATCCGCGAAGGGCGGCTCGCCGGCGAACAGCTCGTAGACCACTACCCCCGCCGAGAAGACATCGGATGCGGGAGACGCGGCACCCGGATCGGCGAAGCACTCGGGAGCCTGATAGGTCTCGTCCAGTTCATCGACAATGAGCTCGGCAATAGTGGAACTGCGATCCTTGCCAGCACGGGCATAGTCGAAGCCTGACAGCCGGGTCTGGCCATCGTCGCAGACCAGGATCGTTCCCGGATGCAGGTTCCGATGCACCACGCTGTGGGCATGGGCATGGGCAAGCGCGCCGAGCAGGTCCCGCGCAATCCGTACCTTCTGGTCGAAGGTCAGGGGAGCGCGCGTGTCCCGGAGACGCGGCCGGAGAGCCTGGCCGACCGGGTCCTCGGTGACCAGCGCAAAGCGGTCTTCTGCCTCAGTGGGCGTGAAGTCGCGCACCGCCACAATCCCCGGGTGCGACGGTAGAGCGCTGAGCGCCTTGTACGCATTGGCGATCCGTGAAACCTGTTGCTTGCGTTCGCCCTCCGGCAGATAGGGGTCGGCACTGTAGAAGCGAACCAGGACAGGACTGCCGCCGGCAAAGGCATGCGTGCCACGCCAGGAGTCAGCGGTAAGCTTCTCTTGCAGCACCCAGTTCCCTACCTGCTTCAGCCCGGAAGGCGGACGCGCCTTCCCTTGGATCGCTCCGCGAATCGCGCCGTGCAGCGCGCGGATGTCATGGGAGCGGTGGTCG
>JABGQJ010001147.1 GCA_018648945.1 Victivallales bacterium | reverse complement strand
ACCCCAGCGGCCGCATCGCGCTGGAGTCATGCCCAAGCGTCAGATTGAAGCACCGTCCCTTGCCGAACTCCGTAACCCGTACAAGTGCCTCGTCCTGCCCCGTCCCACTCTTCCCCTTAGCAGAGAACGCCACAGCCAACGCCTTCGGCTCGCCCGCAACAACCATGCGGTGCCAGAGCTCATCGGTCGTGCGGAAAGTCGTCAGCCCCTTGGTGACCGGGTGGTCACCCACCATCCTCACTTCGAACTCATGCCTCGGCCCATGCCCCGTGCCCTTGCCCCAGGTGGCACCGATAAGTTGCTGGAACTCCTGCCATTCGGCAAACATGGAACCGCCCGCATGTACAACCACGAAGCCGCCGCCCTTCCTCACATAGTCCAGGAACGCCGCCCGCATCTCCCGCGGCCAGTCGCCCTGCTCTCCCTTCGCCCCGAAGTTGTTCCAGTTGCTGAGCAGCACGTCGTGGCGCGCGAAGTCGGCCGCCGTGCATCCCTCGGGCTTCTCGGTGACGGTCACCACGAAGCGACCGCTGTCCTCCAGGATGGCCTTGAGGATAGGCGTCGTCTCCCGCCAGTTGTGGTTGTTCCTGCCCGTGAGAAGCAGCACGCGTAGCCGAGGGGTGTCTGCCCCCAACACCGCGAGTCCCTGCACCGCGACAACGACGCATAGAGCTACGACGAATCGCCGGATCAGCCTTGGCATGACGGGCTCCCTGGGATCATTGACACCCAATGCGAGTATGGCCTATACCATCGCACAATTCCACAGAGTGTCTTGCACAAAGCAGCAGTGTCGGATTCTACACCCCTCTCAAAGGGTGAACCATATACATTCGGACCTGGCGTAGAACATTGGCAGAGCGGAAGCGACGGATATCTTAACAAGAACTACCTCCTAGCGGAGACCCGCACCATGCCTTCGGTTAGCAGTCCAGACAAACCGGTGTTCCGCGATCACCAGCATGTGTACCAAGCGGATCGGTGCCGCCCCCTCGTCCGTGCCGCCGAGCTCGGCGATGTGCGGCTGGAGGCGCTCGCCCGCGGCTCCTACCCAGGCCGGCCCTTCCCGGACTCTACGCTGCCCGAATTACGCAGCGTGGGGTACTGGGATGCCATCCGGAAGCAGACCTGGGGCCTGCCCGTCCATCGGAACGAAGGAGTGGAACTGACATTCATGGCCAGCGGCGGCATCGACGCCACCGTCGAGGATACGCCGCTTCGGCTGGAGCACGACCACCTGCTGGTCACCCGCCCCTGGCAACCGCATGCGCTCGGAGGCCCGTGTGTCGACACCGGCAAACTCGTCTGGCTCATCCTCGATGTCGGCGTCCGCCATCCCCATCAGGACTGGCAGTGGCCCTCCTGGATTCTTCTGACCGACGCGGACCGGCAACAGCTCACCACCTACCTGCGGCACAACGAGCAGTACGTGTGGCCTGGATCAGATGATGTCCGACGCTCCTTCCGGCGCATTGCCGAGGCGGTGGAGGGGGATACCAACGGCAGCAACATCTCCCGACTTGCGGTCAGCGTGAACGAGCTGTTGCTTTCGCTTCTCGATCTGTTCCGCAGCCGACAGGTACGCCTTCGCGAATCTCTTACCAGCACCGAGCGCAGCGTCAAGCTGTTCCTGGCGGAACTCGAGGATGCCATCGCCTTCCCCTGGGCCCTGGATGACATGGCCGAGAACAGTGGTCTGGGCGTCACCCGCTTCGTCCACTACTGCCGCAAGCTGACCAACATGTCCCCCGTCAAGTACCTCAACCATCTACGATTGCAGCACGCCGCCGAGCGGCTCACAGCCGAGCCGGAGCGCCCCGTCACTCGGATTGCGTTCGACTGCGGGTTCTCCTCCAGCCAGTACTTCGCCAACGCCTTTCGCAAGGAGTTCGACTGCTCCCCCCGCGACTACCGACTCCGCCACTGCCGGTTCACCAAACTGGGTTGATGCGGGTTGCACCATTGCTCCTACACGACACACGAACCACGCCAATCGAGGCACCAGTATGCCCGTTGCAGTAACCGTGAAAGCCGCCATCGTGGTCAGGCCCGGTGGTCGTGGATGGCCTGCAACTGATCGCAGAATAGGACAAGCGAGGATGCACATGAACAGGTATGGATGGA
>JABGQJ010001146.1 GCA_018648945.1 Victivallales bacterium | reverse complement strand
CTTGCCAACGTGGCATGTTCCTGATCGATGACCGTCGCGTTGGTGGCTGGTCTCTGCACCCGCCGTGGCGGGATGGAGTGCGTGGTGCCGTCCTGTTTGATCTGCCCATGGACTTGTCGCGCGGCGACGCCATCCGGTTCCTGACCAAGGGGACAGGCAAGGGCGATGGTGTCGTCCTGACGATCTCCTGCAAACCGGTCGGAGCAGCAGATGAGGCGTACCGAGCATGCTACCAAGGGACCATCGATTCCGACGAATGGACGGTGGCCCGTGCCGACATCAAGACCAAAGACACCCAGGTCGTCCTCCGCCTCAGTTTCGACTGCGGACCCGCCGACAACACCGCGCACGACACCGTGCAGATCGCCGGACTGGAGCTTCTTGAGTAATGATGAACAGGCGTGACTTCATGAAGACTGGAAACCTAGCCTTCGCCATGACGGCCAGCGGCGCGTGGGCCTTCGACTTTACTCCGGATGAAGATGACGGTAACGAGTACCGGAACTGCGTCCCGTTCCGCAAGGGACCGCGTGACATTGGCGAGGTCATTCCCGGCTTCCTCTGGGCCGATGCGGCGGACTTCGGTAGCTACGGCGGTTGGGCGCTGGACACCCAGCACGTGGGCTTCATGGGCTCCTCCTACCTGCTCGCCCATGGCACCAGCCAGAAGGTCAAGGACGCCACGCTGAAGATCAAGAAGGTGAAGCCAGGCACGTACCGGCTGTGGGTACGTAGTCGCAACTGGATGCCGAAGCACTCGCCGGGGACGTTCGGTATGCTGGTCAACGGCGAGGGCTCTGGCACGGTCTATGGCGCGCAGCAGGAGAAGGACTGGACCTGGCAGGATGGCGGCGCGCATGAGCTGTCTGGGGCGACCCGGCTGGCCCTGCAGGACAAGACCGGGCAGTTCGGACGCTGCTCATCGATCATCTTGACGCGCGACCTCGACTACCGGCCACCAGTGGCAGTCGAGGCATTCAAGAAGGAGCGCGCGCGGCTGAGCGGCGTATCCGATGCCATCAAGCGCGGCAAGGAATACGATGTCATCGTGGTGGGCGCAGGCCCCGCCGGCTCCCCGGCCGCCATCGCGGCGGCACGGATGGGGGCGCGGGTGGCCTTGGTATCCGACCGCCCGGTGCTGGGCGGCAATGCAAGTGTCGAGATCGGCGTGCCGGTTCAGGGCGCAGCGGCGAAGCACCGTGGCAAGCCCGTGCGCGAAACCGGTATCATCGAGGAAGTCGGACGCCTTGAGGCGGCTGATGCGGCCCGGAAGGGCCAGCTGCATCGGCATCCCGCGATCTCACGGTCGCTCCAGTTGCTGGCGCAAGCGGAACCGCTGCTCGATCTCTATGAGAACAGCTGGCTGGAGAGCGCGAAGAAGGACGGGACGAAGATCCGCGAGGTCGTCCTGCGCGACACGCTGACCGGCGCCCGCATCGTGCTCACCGGCTCGATGTTCATCGACTGCTCCGGCGATGCCTGGCTCGGCCACCATGCCGGGGCGGATGAGCGCGTGGGCCGCGAGGCCTTCAAGGAGTACAGGGAAGAGGGCGCGCCCGAGAAGGCCGATGGGATCACCATGAGTGGCTGTCTGCGGGGCGGCGCCAAGAACTGCCAGAAGAACCTGTTCCTGACCTCAAAGAAGCACCTGACGCCACAGCCGTTCAAGGCACCGCCCTGGGTGTATGATCTGCCAGACCGGGTTCTGGATGGCCGCGGCAGCATAGAACGCCTAGTGGCTTCGACGCTACGCGGCACGTGGTGGCTGGAACATCCGGGCGAGATCGACGACCTCTGGCATCCGGAGTACGCCCGCGACGAACTGATCCGGGTGATCCACTCCTTCTGGAACCATATGAAGAACAAGTGGGCGGAGCGTGGCCGTCTGGCCAAGTACAGCCTCGACTACGTGCCGTTCATGGTGGGTAAACGCGAAGGGCGCCGCCTGTTGGGCGACTACGTTCTGAATGCGAACGATGCCCTGGAGGACCGCCAGTTCGAGGATGTGATCGGACATACCGGCTGGACGTTGGATGTCCATGCGGCGAAGGGGATTCTCTCCACCACCAGCTCGTTCACCATGAACACCAAGATCCCCATCGGCCAGATTCCGTACCGTTCCCT
>JABGQJ010001145.1 GCA_018648945.1 Victivallales bacterium | reverse complement strand
ATGGCCAATATGTCTTTCCGACGCAGCCTGCTCTGCCACGCACGCCTGCAACTGCAGCAGGGCGTGTCACTTGACCACCTGAGGCCACTCTATGCCGCCGCGACCTGTAGTCGCAGGGACCCCATCGACGGCACGCCTGCTTTCAGAACCGACCCGGGACAGGTCTTCTCAGTGCAACATGAGGGGTTTCGGGGCATCCTGGACCGTCTCGTC
Source organism: Victivallales bacterium (assembly GCA_018648945.1). The sequence goes on along the minus strand of JABGQJ010001145.1, from coordinate 1,912 downwards.
GAGGCCCGCCCCACATCGGTGCCCGTCTCGCACCTGCTCGACATCCTGGGCAGCGACGTCGCCGACAGCGATGCAGCCGCCATGCTCAGCGGCCTGCTCCACAGCGCCGCACTGGAGTTCACCTCCCACCCATTCCACTGCACCACCCATGCTGGCGAGCGCCCCTGCGCGTCCAATCTGGCTCGACACCAAGCGGCCAGCGGTCTGGTGACCAACGCCGTGCATCGCCCGGTCGGGATCCAGGATCCTGTCGAGCAGCATCTTCTGCCGTTGCTTGATGGCACGTATGCGAGGCCCGAACTCGTCGCGCTGCTGCAGAAACGTCTGACACCGGGAGAACCGTTGGGAGAGGCCGAGTGGCTCGCTCTGGTGGAGGATCGCCTAGCGCACTTGGCGAGTCAAGGACTCCTGATACCACCTGCCGAGGCCGGCGAATGGTGACCCTTGCAGCATTCTGCACCATATGGTAGACTGGCGGCGCTCGTGGAGGAGTGGCAGGGGGCACGCCAACCCCTCACCTGATGTAGATCACATGGCAACTCTCTCAAGTGCAAACGGCCGGGCGGTCGAAGCGTCCTGCTGGTCGTCGGAGGCCATCGGTCCCGAGGACAGAACAGGATCGACGGTGGCGTTCAGTGGCACGCGGATTCCTGTGCTGGCGGCGGTGGATGTCCTGATCGTCGGGTCGAGTCTTGATGCCTGCTTCCTGGCCCCCACACTCGCCAAAGGGGGGAGGGCGGTTCTCCTCGCATCCGCTGGGACGTCGCTGCCGCATGGACTGACCATGTGCCTGCGTCCCTGGGTTAGGCAACAGGAACTGGCCAAGGCCCCCATCGAGATCCGGGACTTCCTGAGCTGTCGAATGCGTGAGGCATCCGGGGGCGATTGGTTGCTGGACATGATCAAGGTGACGGAGGGGTTGGAGGACCAACTCCTGGACGCCGGGGCAGACCTGCTCTACGGCATGGTCCCGTGTGGGGTGGTGCTGGCTGGCACGGACCTCGACGCCGTCATTTTCGCGAGCAAGGGCGGACTGGTCGCGATCGAGGCCGAAACGGTGGTCGATTGCACTCCGGACGCGTCGCTCGTCAGGCTGGCGGGCGGGGAGACCACTGTCCGCGAATCGGCAAGGTCAGGGCTCATCGCCCGATACAGCATGCTCTGTCGGAACGCGCCGTCAACGGGCAGCATCGCGGTTCGTTCCGTGCCTGAGATCACCGATGGCAGGGTCGTGATGCATGGCGAGTTTGCCGAGTTCAGGATGAGGCTGCCCCTGACGGCGAGTCCTTTCCCGACCGCAGTGTACAACCTGGAAGCACGACGTATTGCCGCCCAGGCAGGGCGGGCTGCTCGGGCGGAGTATCCCGAGTTGCAGTTTGCTCGCGGCGGCAACAGCGTCCTGATCGGTCCGGTAGCGCGCATCGTGAGCCGCTCTCCGGACCGGAAGTTGGCCGCACCGGCCTGTCGCCCGCTGGGGTTCGACAACCTTTGGGTCTGTGGCCCGTCGGTCGATGTCGCTGACGACATGGCCGCCCAGCTGGTCGAGCCATGGGCCGGTTCGTCCCTCCTACCTGTGCTGGCGAAAGGGCTCGGCGAGACGACACGACGAGCCCATGCGGGGGAACGCCAGGTGCGCTTGGGGTCGGTGGCGGGCGCGGACCTGCCGGGTTCCTGCGAGTTCGCAGGGGTGCCGCCGGTCTGCCGGAACCCCGCCACCATCCAGACCGAGGCCATGCATCTGCCGGTGATCGCATCCTGCGAACTCCTGGTGGTCGGCGGGGGCACGAGCGGCATGCCCGCGGCCATGGTCGCAGCAGAGAACGGCGTGGACACGATCCTCATGGACGCATTCGGTGATGTCGGGGGCACGCACACGATCGGCGGGGTCTCCAAGTACTGGTTCGGGCGCAAG
>JABGQJ010001144.1 GCA_018648945.1 Victivallales bacterium | reverse complement strand
ATCAGGGCCAAGCGGCGGAACTGCACGGGGTCGGTAGCATCGGCGGCGCGGGCCGAGACGACGCCCATCCGCGGGCTGGCCACGTAGAAATCCAACTCGCCCGTGCCCTGTTCCTGGGACTGACCATCCACGACGACGGTATTGTGGCTCACCGTCTGGCGGTACCATTCGCCGTGAATCGGCAGGCCGTAGGCTACGCAACCGGGATCATGGGCCAGGAAGTCGCCCAGGGCATAGAAGGAGAACCCGAGTTTGTCGGGGTGCCCGTGCCCGCCACCATGGGGACCGTAGTCCAGGGCCAGGTACATGCCATCCCGCGAGGTGCCGGAGCGGAGCACGGCCCACCCGAGGCCGGTGAAGTTGACGCTGTTCTGGGGGGGCTGGTCCCGCTTGGGCACATCCAGCGCACCGTAGAGCATGGAGTCCCAACCCCGTTTCCGTTCGTTCACCGCCCAGGCGAACATGGGATCGTGCCAGCGACGATAGGCCACCTCGTAGAAACGCGGGCCAGCCAGCCCGCCGGCCAGGTGCGCGTCATGGAAGGCCGGGAGGATGCGGTTGGGGGCCATGAACTGCATGGAGACCTGGTAGAGCCCCTTGTAGCGGGGGTTCTGGTAGAGATCCATGCCGGAGCGCATGGCCATCTCGGTAAGCTGGAGATGCGCGGACAGCGCGTAGTAGTGGTAGCCCCAAGCACCCTCGTACCAGAAGCCGTCGTCAGTCACCGAGTTCTCCATCTGGAACTGGAAGCCACTCCTGCCGTTGATCGCGGCGTCAATCAACTCGGTGTCGCGCAGCGCATAGGCCACGGAAGCAATGCCCGCGTTGTGCCAGCTTTGCCAGTTGCTGATCCCCGCATTGTTGCGCTGGATCGTGGCCACGGCGGCCCGCAGCAGATCCCGGTCCACATGGGTGCGCTCGTCTTCGCTCATGGTATCGACCACGAAGTCGTAGGCTTGGGCGACCGGGATCACCCAGCAGGACTCGTCCAGAGTCTGCGGTCCCACCTTGCCCGCGCTGCCGCGCGTGCTGGGGCCACGGACATCGTGCATTTCGTACCCGGCATACCGGTCGGCATAGCCGACCAGGATCTCCCGCGCCCGCTTGGCGAACTCGGGGCGACCGGTCAAAGCAAAGGCCAGACCGTAGTCCCGGGCGTTCCGGCCCAGCTTGTTGTGCTCGCCCATGATGGCGACGGTATCGTAGGGCTCGCCGGTGTAGATCTTGCCGCATTTCCTGCACTTGTGCTCGGTCGGGGAGACCGTGGTCAGTCCCGCGCCGTCGATAGAGCAGGCGTACCAATGGTACCAGCCACCGCCCCGGTCCGGATGGGGGACGGTCGTCTTCAGACGTCGTTCTACACCCAGCAGGAAGGCCTTCAGGGAACGCCCTGCCCACTCGTGTTTCTCTGCTGCCGCTTTGATGTCCGCGATCTCTTGCCGGGTCACCAGTACCGAGGGCCGCGCCCCCTGGGCCGTCTTCACTTCGACTTTCGCAAAAGGCTTCATGCCAGGCCTCTTCTTTTCCTTTACCAACGCACCTTCGCGGACCGACAGGTCATCGACGAAGGCCTCGACTTTGGAGCCGGAGTAACTATGCAGCCACAGTTGGATGCTTGCGCACCCCTTCGGCGTCTGAATCACGAAGGCCGTCCGGGTCCAGCGACGCTTGCGGCTGGAGAGAGCGCGGTGGTAGTGCTCGTTGGGCGCGGGAAGTCCCTTCCCCGCCGCATCCAAGCAGCGCACGTAGAATCCCAGCCCGCTACCCGACACGCCCCAGCTCCAGGCTCCGATGGTGTAGGGCTTCTCAGCCGACACCGGGACTTTGTAGCTGGACACGTTCGAGCCGAGTTTGGGAGAGGCATCCTTCACCAATAGCGCGTTTTCGCCAGTACGCGCACGCTCCGTGCTCCAGGCCGAGACCTCGCCGCCGATCGACCAATCCGGCACGGCGCCATCCGCCGCCTTCTCGAAGGATGGATTGCGCAGGAGATTCGGGGGTTCGGCGGCGTGGAGGGGGCCGAGGAAAGTGACAGAAAGGACCAGAAGGACCAAAGGGACAAGAACGCGCATCAATGGAATCTCCATGTCGTTGGTCGGTGTAGCGAACCCAGAACGTACCGGCTGG
>JABGQJ010001143.1 GCA_018648945.1 Victivallales bacterium | reverse complement strand
GCTCGATCAGTACCGCAAGGCGTTGGACGAGGCCCGTGTTCAACGGTGGTCCGATCCCGGCGAAGGGGAGGCCGTCGAAGCCTTCCTGGAGCATCGCATCAACCAGGTCAAAGCCATGCAGGAAAGTGGACTGGTACTGAAGGCGAGGCGGCGGACGGAACAGGCCCTCGATGTGGAGAGCCCGATCGAGCCGGAGGAAGTGGACGGTGTTCTGCAACGGGTCCGGACCAAGCGCGGGGAGACGGTGGAGCAGCTTGGCGATCCCGACGATCCCAGTTCCCTGAACCCAGTGTTCCTGATCAAAGACGCCGACGGCACGCCCAAATACGTCTTCAAGCCCTGTAGCGACAGCCCGCCGGGGGTAGGCAGGACTGCCGAGGACGATGCGATCGCAGAGTCGTTCGGCGCGGCGGTCATCAACGAGTCCGGCATGGGCCGTTCCGCTGCCGTTCAGGCCATGGCGCTGGACCTGGGGCCCTTCAAGCACGGCGACCTGGACTTCAAGGGCGTGCAGTACGGCGTGCTGGTGCGCTACGTGCCCGGGAAGCCGGTGAAGGACCTGCCGCTGGATGTGGTCATGGCCCTGCGCAAGGAGTGGGCCGAGCACATCACCATCCGCTACATTCTGGGGGACTACGATGGGCATATGGGGAACTGCATTCTCGGGGACGATGGCATCTTCCGCGACATCGACACTGGCATGGCAGTGACTGGTCGCGCGGTAGGCATCGGCGGCCTCGGTGATCAGGCCATGGTCGTGAAGCAGGTGGCGGAAGAGCTTCCCAGCCGCTTCAAGAGCAAGCCGATGTACCACTGGATCGAGCAGATGAACAGTCTGGTGGGGGCCGGAGACATGCTACCCACCGTCCAGAAGTTCCGTGGTTTCCTGACCAGAAACGGGGGCAGTGACTTCAAGAAGCTGATCAAGGCCAAATACCGCCGCCCCAAGAAGGGCATTCGCGGCCGGAAGAACCCACCAGTGACGGGTGACTGGATCCGGGACGCCGACAACCGGGTGGTCCACCATGCCGACGGTGACGGCGAGTGGATTCAGGACGTTGATGGCAACATCATGAACATGCGGGACCCCAACGCGACGATCTATCGCGATGCCGACGGCCATGTGGAATGGATGGAGCCCGACGACGCCGAGATCGAGGACCTGCACAAGATGTACCAGGAGCGAGTCGACGAGGTGGAGAAGGTCATCACGAAGCCCGACAGCAAGTTCTCCGACGAGACCGGCTGGCTGGATCTCCGCTGGCTCTACCCAGTTCCTCCATTCCCGGGCATCGAGCCTGCGATACCGTCCATCCATGGCCCCGCGTCGCTGTGCCGCGCCGCCTGACCGGAGACCATCAAGATGCGCAATGCAATGAACCTCTCTGGCCTGATCGCGGGGCTCCTGCTCCTGGGCTCGGCGGCTCGGGCGCAAGGCGAAGCGGCCGACCACGAACACCAGTGCCGGGCGAGCCTCCAGGCGCTCGGGGAGGCCACGCGCACGTATCTGGTGCTGCATCGCGGGAAGCTCCCCCAGAAGATGAGCGAGCTCTATACCGAGGGACTCGTCGTCGAGTTGTCCGCTTTCGTTTGCCCAGCATCTCGCAAGACGATCCTCTCGGTGGACCAGATTGACGCACAGACAGACTACGAGGTAGCCAGCAAGCTCGCCAAGCCCCCGATGCGCCTGTTCCGTGAGAAGTATGGGTACCACGACGGCAAGGCGTTGGCCTTCTACTCCAACCGGACGTTCAAGCTCATCCCTGCACCGAAGCCGCCCAAGCCGCCCGAACCTGCGGAGGCGACCACGCAATCCGGGGCCGAGGACCCTCCGCCACCGGGCGGCGGTGCCGCCCAGCCCGACCCACCATCCCGCCCCGCCGCCGCGACCGCGCGGCGTGAGCGCACCCCTGCGCTGCCGCCCGTGTCGGCCATTCCTGACATCCCGGATATCGGCGCGCCCCCGGAACTCCCGCGTCCTGCCGGGCCTTCGCCAGGACGTGTCGCTGCCGTTCGGACGCCTCCGACGGGTGTCGGGACCCCGCCGACGGGTGTCGGGACCCCGCCGCCCGTGCAACCTGCCACCACTGCCGATCAGGGCCGCGCTGATCAGTTGAGGAAGCGTGGCG
>JABGQJ010001142.1 GCA_018648945.1 Victivallales bacterium | reverse complement strand
CCGCAAGGCCAAGGGGATATCGCTGCTCGACGTGCTTCGGGCCACCGATCCCAGGGGAGTGACGCTGAACCGCTGCCTCCGCGAGGACGAGACCTGCAGCCAGGTCGGGCACTGCCCCGTCCATGTCCAACTCGGCAACTTGCAGGAACAGCTCGATGCATGCCTCGGCTCGATCACCTTCGCCGAACTGCACGACTCCGCGGCAGCACCCCCCGCGTGCTGCGAACCCGCAGCCCCATGAGCATGCGGCCGGAACAGAGAGAGCTCGTCCAGATCGCGGGGGTGATGGATCTCGACGAAGGACGGGCGTTGCTGGCGGCGGGAGCGACCTGGCTGGGTTGGCCCCTGCGCTTGCCAGTGAATGCCGAGGACGTGTCGGAGACCGAGGCAGCGCGGCTGATCGCGGCATTGCCGCCGATGGACCGCCATGTGCTCATCACCTACGAGAACACGGCGGCAGGAGCCGATGCATTCTGCCGTCGACTCGGGGTCCGGCGCGTCCAACTGCATGGCGACGTCCCCCTGGCAGAACTGCGCGCCCTCCGCGCCCTCAGACCCGACCTCTACATCATCAAGAGCCTGGTCGTGCGGTCCGGCAACGAGACGGAGCTCAGCCGTATGGCGGAACTTGCCGCGCCTTGGGTCGATGCGTTTGTCACCGATACGTTCGACCCCGATACCGGTGCCGAGGGAGCCACAGGGCGCACCCATGACTGGGCGATCAGTCGACGGTTGGTCGAGGCCTCGCCCGTTCCGGTCATTCTTGCGGGGGGATTGACCGCGGACAACGTGGCCGAGGCCATCCACACGGTGGGTCCGGCTGGCGTGGATTCCCACACCGGCGTCGAAGGCGCAGACGGTCGCAAGGATCGCGATCTGGTCCGCCGCTTCGTGGCCGAGGCCCGCCGCGCGTTCCGGGCCATCGGGAAACAGGAGGGCGCGCGGTGAGTTCCCCATCCCAGGAGGCCGACAACAGCCCGCTGGTCCATGACCGCCGTTCAGGGCAGCTCCTTCGGGAGAAGGTACTCGGGGATGGCCTGCTGCGCCTGGCCTACAGTCGGCCATGCCGCTGGGCCTCGGAGTGGCTGCTCTTCCGGAACTACCTGGTCAGCCGTCTCCTCGGCTGGTATGCCGACCGCCGCCTCTCCCGCCGCCGCATCCAGCCGACCATCGACGAGCTGGGGCTTGACGAGAGCGAGTTCCTACGACCAACCGCCGAGTTCCGCACCTTCAACGAGTTTTTCGCCCGCAAGCTCAAGCCGGGGGCCAGACCCACCAGCGCCAACGCCGCCGAACTGGGTTCCCCCGCCGACTGTCGGCTACTCGTCTACCCCACGCTTCCCGAAGGCCGCTGCGTGCCAGTCAAGGGACGTCCCTTCACCATTGGCGATCTTCTTGGCCCCCGGGGGAAGGAACAGGCCGAGGCCTTCGCGGGAGGCGCCCTCGCCATCTGTCGGCTCTGCCCTGCCGACTACCATCGCTACCACTACCCCACTGCGGGCAGGACCACCGACTCCTGGGAGATCGACGGGCGGCTCCATTCCGTCAACCCGTTGGCCCTGGCCCTGAACTTGCCCATCTTCGACCAGAATCACCGGGTCGTCACGCTTCTGGACCTGGCTTGCTTCGGGCCGATGGCATTCGTGGAGGTCGGTGCCTTCGGGGTCGGCGGCATCGTCCAAACACACCCGAACCCGACCTTCGGACGCCTCGACGAGAAGGGCTACTTCCGCTTCGGCGGGTCCACGATCGTCCTTGTCTTTCGCCCCGGTTCCGTGGTCTTCGACAGCGACCTGATCGCACAGAGTGCAACCGGCACCGAGACCCTCGTCCGCTGTGGCGAGACGATCGGACGCTGTGTTCGCTAGGGAACGGACGGACGGCACTTCCCAGGCTCCCCGTCCATTTCCCCTTTCCCCAGATGATTCTGGCGCGAGCGTCCCTGAGCAGGGCTTCCTCATTGGCCCTGTTCTGGGTGTGTGGCTGATTCACCGTCTACCTCTCATGGGCCAACGACTGCAACCCGCGAGCGGAAGGGTTGGGGACGGGTCTTCCCGGGCACGAGCCCCGGTCTTCTGTCCCCGATTCTCGGGTTCCCAGGGTTTGGTGGCGAACCGGGTGATCCGGGTACTGTC
>JABGQJ010001141.1 GCA_018648945.1 Victivallales bacterium | reverse complement strand
TGGCAACGCCTCGCCGAGCTATTCGTGCAGGTGGCCGATCTGGAGCGTGAGGTGGCCTTGAGCAACCCCCTGCTGGACTTCGAGCAAATCCTGCTGGTTCGGCGCAGCCTGAAGAGCAAGTCCTTCGGCCTGCCGCAGAACTGGCAGAGCAACTGCGTGCTGCCGCGCTCTGGCTTCCAGAACGAGATCGCTTCGCTCGGTCCCGTCCGGCCAGACGGCAAGCTGACCACTGTCTATCGACCCACGGGCGCCCGCTTCGTCGGCGACGTGGATCTGCACTACGATGCCGACCGGATTCTGTTTTCCTCCATCGGACAAAACGACCGGTGGCATGTGTTCGAGTACAAGCTGGATGGCGCGGGGATTCGCCAAGTCACGCCTGCCCTGCCCGATGTGGATCACTACGACGCCTGCTATTCGCCCGATGGCGCGATCATTTTCGGTTCCACCGCCCCGATCGCCTCCGTGCCCTGTGTCAATGGCAGTACCCGCATTGCCAATCTCTACCGGTTGGAGCCGGATGGGCTGACCGTGCGCCAGCTCTGCTTCGACCAGGAGCACAACTGGTGTCCCACCATGCTCCCCAACGGGCGGGTGATGTACCTGCGCTGGGAATACACCGACACGCCGCACAGCCACGACCGCGTGCTCTTCCAGATGAACCCCGACGGAACCGGCCAGATGGAGTACTATGGCTCGAACAGCTACTGGCCGAACTCCCTCTTCTATGCCCGCCCCGTGCCCAATGCGCCCGGCAAGTTCGTGGGGATCGTCGGCGGTCACCACGGGGTGCCCCGGATGGGCGAATTGGTGCTTTTCGACGTGAATCGTGGTCGCCGCGAGGCCGCGGGCGCCGTGCAGCGCTTCCCCGGTCGCGGCCTGCCCGTTGGGCCGCCGGAACACGACAAATACGGCTCGCACCTGATCGCCGACCGGCTAGTGGATGGCTCCTGGCCCAAGTACCTGCATCCCTATCCGCTGGATGAGTCCTACATCCTCGTGGCCGCCCAACCCACATCCGCCTCCCTGTGGGGGATCTACCTGGCCGATGCCTTCGACAATCTCGTTCTGCTCCACGAAGTGGTCGGCGAGGGGTTGCTCGAACCCCTGCCGTTGCGGGCCACCCCCCGTCCGCCGGTGATCCCACCCCGGATCGACTTGGCCCGCAAGGACGCCGTGGTCTACCTCTCCGATGTCTACCGGGGCGGCGGTCTGAAGGACCTGCCGCGCGACACGGTGAAGTCCCTGCGCATCATCTCCTACCACTTCCTGTACCCCAAGATGGGAGGGCCCCAGGGCGTGGTGGGCATGGAAGGCCCGTGGGACATCAAGCGGATCGTCGGCACCGTGCCCGTGCGCAAGGACGGTTCGGCCATGTTCCGGGTCCCCGCCAACACGCCGTTGGCCGTGCAACCGTTGGATGCCGAGGGCAAGGCCGTGCAGCTCATGCGCAGTTGGTTCACCGCCATGCCCGGCGAAACCGTGTCCTGTGCCGGTTGCCACGAAAGCCAGAACAGTACGCCGCCCGCTCGGGCCACGTTGGCTTCCTCTGGCAAGCCAGACGAGATCAAGCCGTGGCATGGTGCCGCGCGGGGCTTCAACTTCGCGCGCGAAGTGCAGCCCGTGCTCGATGCCAACTGCATCCGTTGCCACAACGGCAGCGAACGCAAGGGCAAGCCCATTGCCGATTTGCGCGGCGGCACCAAGATCAAGGACTACCGGAGTGTCTTCCACTACGGCGGCAAGGACGCCGGACATTTCTCCACCTCCTACGCCTATCTGCATCGCTTCGTTCGCCGTCCGGGACTGGAGAGCGACTACCATCTGCTCACTCCCATGGAATTCCACGCCGACACCACGCAGCTGGTGCAGATCCTGCAGCAGGGGCACCATGGCGTCAAGCTCAGCGCCGAGTCCTGGGATCGGCTGATCACCTGGATCGATCTCAATGCGCCCTTCCATGGCACCTGGTCCGAGATTGCCGGCAAGGATCGCGTGACCGCCCATGCTGCTCGTCGTCGCGAACTCCGCCGCCGCTTCGCCAAGATGGACGACGGCGATCCCGAAGCCATTCCCCCCACCGCCAAGATACCTGTGCCCCCCCGGGTGAAGCGCCAACGCCCCAAGCCGACGGCACC
>JABGQJ010001140.1 GCA_018648945.1 Victivallales bacterium | reverse complement strand
GGAGCTGAAACCCATACTCGTCGCGGGCGAGCAGGGCAAGCCCCAGAGGCCCGTCGACACAGAGGCATTCCACGAAGGGATTGACGTGCTCGACGGCCCCGGCCAGCAACTGGGCCGGCCGGATGGTGTCGGTGGTGCCAAGGATGATGCCACAGTTCGTCTGGATATTGCCGTAGGGGTCCACATGGATCTCCCAGATGCCGTCGGCCCGGAACTGCTCCAGGCAACCAGGCAGATCGAGTTGACGGCGCCAGCCAGCCATGGGCAGATCGGGATCGTCGGGCGCAAAGCGATCGAGGTATTGGGAAAGGTCGCGACGGGAGGTGCCAACCATGACCGGAGGATGCGCCCGAACATGCTCACGCAAGCGCGCCTCGTCCGCAGTGATCTCGGGCAAGGCCAGGATCTCCTCGGCGGCGGCGCGGTTGCCGTAGAAGTTCTGTTCGCCGAAAATGCGGCGGGTGGCCTCACGGACCCGTAGGAAGCGTTCGGGAGGCACCATCTCCTGATGGTAGGGATCGGCCGAGGCCAGAACGCCCCGCATGCCGTGATCGGCGAGGAAGCTCAGGCGGCTCTCGGTGATGCGGTCGTCGGTAGCGAAGCTGCAGTTGGTCTCGATGAAGTAGGGCGCATTGCCCTCCGCATGGGCCAGACGGATGCCCTCGGACAGGTTCTCCCAGTACATCATCGCCTCGCCGCCGGCCACATGGACCACCCGTCCCGTCTCATGCAGCATCGCCAGTACCTCGGCCAGCTGCTCGGGGGTCATGACGGTATCCGGCAGCTCCGTTCGGCACCCAAAGCAGCAATGCCGACAGGCGATCGTGCAGCGGTAGGTGAAAAGCCCCCCCGCCACATGTCGTTGCGCCGAAGCGGCCACCACCCCAACTTCGTCGATCAAGGCATCGAGTTCCACGCTACGCATATCGGTCAGACTCCCATATTGTCCTACGGCCGACAAGACTATACCGCACCACTTGCCGCCCGACAGCAATGGCGGCAGAGTATTGGCAACTCAACAGCCAGAGGAACGCAGCCATGCCAGAACGCAAGATCGTGTGTCTCGGGGCCGGGAGCCTGTACTTCCGACGGGCAATCGCGGATCTGTTGATGAGCCAAGATCTGGCCGGGTCGGAGATCGTCCTGTACGACTTGGTTCACGAGAAGTCCGAGCGCGTGGCCCAGATGGGGCAGCGACTTGCCGCCGAGGCGGGAACCGGCTTCCGGGTCCGCGCGGCCCGGGAACTCGCCGATGCCGTGGACGGGGCTGACTACGCCATCTCCTCCATCGGCGGCAGTGGGGCGGGCATCACACCGCGCGTTTACATGTCCCATCATCACCTGGAGGATGTCCGCATCGGGGCCAAATACGGGGTCCAACAGATCATCGCCGACACCTGCGGCCCGGGCGCGATGATGATGGCCTTCCGGGCCATTCCCGCCTACATCGAGATCTGCCGCGAGATGGAGAAGCGCTGTCCGCAGACGATTCTCTTCAACCACTCGAACCCCATGGCCGTGCTCTGTCGCGCCATGCGCAAGTACACCGACATCAACGTGATCGGGGTCTGCCACGGCGTGCAGGGGGGGATCATGGAGATCGCCGGCATCCTCGATCGGAAGCCGGACGAGCTCGACTGCCTCTGGATCGGTACCAACCACTACTACTGGCTGACCCGGGTCGCCCACCTAGGCCGAGATCTCTATCCCGAGCTCTGGTGCCGGGTCCGCGAGCGGGACGTCCCCGCAGGACAGCAGATGAGCGATCGGCTCTCGGCCATCCACGGGCATCGCATTCTCTACGCACCGGATGATCACATCATCGAGTTCTACCCCTTCCTGGCTCAGGTGAAGGGCGGCGTGGATGCCTTGCCCTACGCGTTGGCGAAGGACGCCAAAGAGCATTTCCCGACGGATGGCGACGCAGCACCCCAGGGCGAACCCTCCCCCGAAGTGCGCGCCCAGTTCTTCGGCGAATACCAGAAACTGCTCAACTCCACATCACTTCCCAGCGGGCCTTCCGACCCCCTGACCGGGGAGGGCATCGCCGCCGTGATCGGAGCCATCGCCACGGGACGGAGACAGCTCTGCATCGCCAATCTGGCAAACCAGGGCTGCATCCCCAACCTGCCCGCCCATG
>JABGQJ010000114.1 GCA_018648945.1 Victivallales bacterium | reverse complement strand
CATCGCCACGCCCAACCTGGACCGGCTAGCAGCGGAGGGACTACGGTTCAGCGACTTCTATGCCGCCGCGCCGTTCTGCAGCCCGTCGCGCGCCTCCATCCTGACCGGTCGCTACCCATGCCGCGCGGGGGTGCCCCTCGTGCTTTTCCCGCTCGAGAAGACTGGGTTGCCAGCCGAAGAGATCACGATCGCGGACCTGCTGCGGGAACGCGGCTACACCACCACCTGCATTGGCAAGTGGCATCTGGGCACGGAGCCGCAATTCCACCCCACCAACCACGGGTTCGACGACTGGTACGGCTTGCCCTACAGCAACGACATGATGATTTGGGACGGCGAGAGCAAATTCCGCGCCCAGAACGCCCTCAAGGAGCTGCCCCTCTACGACTGCCGCAAACCGGCGGCGACCATTGTCGAAGCCCCCGTGGAGCAAACCACCCTCACGCGACGCTATACGGAACGGGCCGTGCAGTTCATCGAGACCAATCGCGAGCGGCCGTTCTTCCTTTACTTCGCCCACACTTTCCCGCATTCGCCGCAGTACGCCTCGGACGACTTCGACGGGAAGTCGAAGGGCGGCATCTACGGCGACACAGTCGAGGAACTGGACTGGAGCGTCGGGCAGATTGTCGAGACACTGCGACGGTTGGAGCTGGACCGCAACACGCTGGTGTTCTTCACTTCCGACAATGGCCCGGCACCCGGCAATCCAGACCGGATCGTGGACGGCAAGCCAAGGTACTCCGGCGGCAGTCCCGGGCCATTGCGCGGGCACAAGGGGCTGACTTGGGAGGGGGGCATGCGCGAACCGGCCATCGCCTGGTGGCCCGGACGCATCGAACCGGGGAGGGAGACGGATCAGGTGGCGTCCATCCTTGATCTGTTGCCCACCTGCGCCGGTCTTGCCGGGGCGGATCTGCCCGAGGACCGCGTGTTCGATGGCACGGACATCGGGGGCCTCATTCTGGAAGGCGACCAGGCCGGTCCCGGCGAACGGCTGTTCTGCTACTATTTCGGCACCCAGCTCCAAGCTGTCCGCAAGGGCCCATGGAAGCTGGTCCTGCCCATTGATGAGTACCCGGAGCCGCCCGCTTCGTTGTGGTATCTGGTGAGCCCCAATCTGTTTGAGCGCCAGCACCGGCTCTTCGCCAAAGCGGAGCTTTACAATCTGGTGAGCGATGTCGCTGAGAGTACGAATCTCGCCACAGAATACCCCGAGATCGTCGCCACGTTGCTGGCGGCAGCACACGAATTCGACGGACGGCTCCAGGCCGACAAGCGCGAACAGGTTTGGCTGGAACCCGCGGCCATTCCGGACGCTCTGCCTACGGAATAGCTTGGCGACAGCGACAGGGCGGCGCCTGGGGGCTATGGTTCGGGGGTTCTTCCCCCATCGGCAGTGTCGGCAACTTTCCAGGAATGGAGAACCCAGATGATCAGGATTGGCGTGGTTGGTTACGGTGGACGGATCAGTCGTTTCACGCCAGGGACACTGCGGCAGGCCGCACCGGATGCCCGCATCGTCGCGGTTGTGGACCCGGACGAGGAAGGCGTGCGCGACCGGCTGGAGGAGTGCGACCGTGACGACGTGGTCTTCTATGAATCACTGGATCAGATGGGCCGGAAGGCCAACCTGGACGGGTTGATCATCGGTACCCGCTGCAATCTACACACGCCTTACGCCATCGAGGCCTTCAAGTACGATGTCCCCCTCTTCCTGGAGAAGCCCATTTCCACCTCCATGGAGCAGGCATTGGCCCTGGAAGCCGCCTGGGAAAGCAGTCGTGGACCCACCGTGGTCAGCTTCCCGTTGCGCACCACTCCCATCTGCGAGATGACCCGCGAGCGCATCGCCCAGGGCGGCATCGGCACGCCCCAGCACATTCTCGGCGTCAACTATGTTTCCTATGGGACCACCTACTTCGAGGATGGCTACCGCCACTACGACATCACCCAGGGCCTCTTCCTCCAAAAGGGCACGCACGACCTGGACTACATGATGTACCTGATGGATGCCCCCATCGTCCGGATCGCAGCCATGGCCACGCAAGGGCGGGTATTCGGCGGCAACAAGCCCGCCGGCCTCCGCTGTTCAGAGTGCGACGAGACCCGTACCTGCAAGGAATCCCCCGAGAGCCGGAAACGCAATGGCTCGGGTGGCAGCCAGGCGGACCACGAATGCCTCTTCGCCGTGGACTGCGGCACCCCCGAAACCGGCATGAACGAGGACTCCTCCAGTGCCGTCTTCGAGTTCGCCACTGGCGTGCACGGAGCCTACACGCAGGTGTTCATCTGCCGTCGCGACGCCCATACTCGGGGGGCCACCATCACCGGCTACGAAGGGACGCTCCGTTTCGACTGGTACAAGAACGAGATCCAGCACGTGCGCCACCATCGCCCCTTCAGCGACACGATCAAGGCCGGCGGCGGCGCCAGTCACTTCGGCGGTGACATCGAGTTGGCCCGCGACTTCGTCGCCTTGATCAAGGGCGAGATCGCCACGCCCCGTTCCGGGATGCTGGCCGGTCTGCGCAGTGTCTACACCTGCCTCGCCGCCAAGGAATCGGCCAAGACCGGTGCCTTCGTCGATGTTCGCCAAGTGGGGCAAGTCTGCTAGCCGGAGAATCCCCCCCCATGGACTTTGCCTACTCGTCCCTGCCGCGCCCTCTGTGGTCCCTGCCCGACAAGGGGGTACCGCGTGGTGGTGCGCATCGCTGTCGGCGGCGCGCTCCGGACGTGCCACCGTTTCAGCCAAGCACCCATGGAACGGATCTGGTGACGTGGCGGTGAGGGATGGCGGAACGCTCTGGGTCTGCGATTTCGACGGCACCCTGTACCGCGGGTGGTTGGCCCGGTTCACCCATGGCATCTCCAACACCGACCTCTTCTGGCAGGTGTTTCTCCGTTGTCCCGGCTGGCAGCGCAGATGGCGACTGCTGAAGGGCGGGCATCGCGTGCATGCGCTCCATCGCCGGTTGCTGCAGCAGCGCCGAGCCGGGGCGATCTCGTCGGGCGAGGTGGATGCCCAGTGTGTTCAGGCATTGCGCCAGTTGTTCTGCCAGGAGGCGAACGAGTGGCAGATTCAGCATGCCGGCGAGGCGTTGGCGCGTGGCTTCGCCCCCCAGGCGGCAACTGTCCTGCAACGTTGGCTCGGGCCGACCGACCGCGTGCTGGTCCTGAGCAAGGCCTTCATGCCCGTGCTCCTGCCCGCCTGCCTGCATCTCTCCGCCCTGCTGAACCGACCTGTGGATGTGGTCGGCAATCGACTGACTGGCGATGACGGAGTCTTGCGGTCCGAGGACAAGCAACGCGAACTCCAGGCGTTCCTTGAAGGCTACTCCTGTGCCCGTGCCGTCGTCATTGGTGACACCGAGGAAGACATCGGCATGCATCGGACGCTGACGGACCTGGGGATCGCCTCCCGGCTCGTGGCCATGTCCCCCAAGGATCCCCGTATCCGCGCCGAAGCGGATCTTGTGCTGCCCAGCTGGCGCCATGCGATGGAGCACCCCTTTGGGGAGTGAGGGGGGGGAATGCAGAAGCGGGAAGCGGGAAGCAGAGAGCGGGAAGCGGGAAGCGAGAATGCCGGTCCATTTCGTCCATCATCCATGCAGTCCATACCTGTCCATGTCGTCCATATTCCGTGGCCAGCGGGGCTAGCCTGGTTGCGGCTAGGCTGGTCCTGCGTTGTCCTGGGGCATTCCCGTCCGTAGGCTTGCCACTCCTCCCGATCCCAGCTAGTTTTTGAGTCCTTCGCGCACAGAACAGGAAACGAGCCCCATGGCCACTACGGAATTCATCCTCGACCTCGGCAAACTGGTGATCTCGGCGGCATGGGCCGACGGGGAGTTGGCCAATGAGGAAGTCAACGTGCTGAAGCGCCTGCTGTTCCGCCTTGGCGAGGTGACGGCGGAGGACTGGGCGGTTCTCGCCATGTACATGGAATCCCCCACCGGCAAGGCGGAGCAGGAGGAGCTGCTGGCCCGGGTGCTTGGCTCCATCCGCACCCGCGAGGACAAGGCGTTGGCCGTGGCGACGCTTGAGGAGGTGTTCCGTTCGGACGGGACGGTCACGGCCGAGGAGGAAGCTCTGCTGAGGGAGCTCAAGGGTGAGATCGGGCAGGTCGGCACCGGGGTCTTTGCGGGGTTGGCCAAGGCCTTGAAGTCGGCCATCGGCCAACAGCAGGCGGCGACATCATCCCTCCGCGAGCATGCGTCGGAGGACTACCTGAACAACCGGGTCTACTATGAACTGATGCGGCGACAACAGGAGAGTGGCGGGCGGTTCGATCAGCCCGAGCCGCAGGTCCGCAAGCTCTGCCTGGCAACGGGGTTGCTCTTCCGGGTCGCCGGAACGGATGGGACGGTTTCGCACGAGGAACGGGCGGCCATGGTGGGTGTGTTGGCCGGGGACTGGAGCCTGTCAGCTGAGCAGGCGGAGGCACTGGTGGGGATCGGTTGCGGACTTGTGGTCAAGGGGCTGGATGAGTTCCGGCTGGCCCTCGGCTACTTCGAGTGCACCACCTTCGAGGAGCGTCGGCAGTTCCTGCATACGCTGTTCCGCATTGCCAGCTCGGCAGGCCACACCAGCCACGAAGAGATCGAGGAGATTCGGCACATCGCGGCGAGTCTCAAGCTCCCCCACCGGGACTTCATCGCTGCCAAAGTCGCGATTCTGCGCGAAGAGGGGCGGATGCCCGGCTCCCCGCAGTAGGACGGGTTGGCAATCGCCCTGCTCGGCCCATTGGCTGAGGAGCAGGAGCTACGGCCGTCGTACCTGGCAGCTTGGTAGTTCCACCGAGGCGAGGGCGTGCGGAGGCACGGCGAGGGCGATCTTGCTGTGCCCGGGTTGAGCCAAGCCAGCGCGAGCGAAGGCTGCGGGGGATAGCGTCAGGTTGAGCGGTATCGCGGCAGGCTTGGGGTTGTAGAAGAGAATCCGATTGGGCAGCAGAGCAGTCCAGACCCCGTCGGGCGTACCGTCCAGTTGCGGCCAGCACGCGCGCTCTGGCAGCAGCCTCGGACCGGCGGCGACGATCTGGGCCAGGAACTGCGCGCAGGCTGCTGTTTGCGTGGAGTCGGCGGGAATGCGGAGGGTGAAGCCTTTGCCGAGGGGCTTCCGGGCGTGCTTGGCCAGAGCCTGGAGGTCCAACTGCCAGCGTAGGTTGGGGAGAACGGGCTCGGCTGGTTCCTCCTGGCCGTCCTGCCAGACCTTGAACCAGCGCACAGCCACCCCAAGTTGCCGCGTATCGCTGGTGCCATCCACCACACTGGGTTGCCAGGACTGGGGCAGGAGATCGACGTGGAGAAGGCCATCGGGGGCCACCATCGTCGCCGGAATCTCTGCCCGGAACACACTGGTGCGCGCCGCAGCGACCGAGCCTATAGTCTTCCCGCCAACCTGGACATCGCAGGGCAGCTTCAGACATTTCGGGTGGCGCGCCACCGCGATGGCAAGGTGGTGGCGCGTGCCCGCCGCGACCGGGACCCGAAGGCAGGGACGGGGCCCACTCCAGCGCTTCGTGATGCCACCGGCCGGGCCACCCCACTCGTAGTGCCCACTCTCGCGCCCATGCCAGTCGCCGACCAGGAACGGACCGTCCCCGGCGCTGCCGATGTCGAGGAAGCAAGCGGGCAACGGGGTCGCCTGTGGCTTCCGGATCTGGTCTGCTGGCGGCAGTTTCATGGGCTCCACAAACAGGCTACTGGCCAGAGCCTGGTCTCCTTCGACCGTCTCGATGGCGCCGAAGTCAGTGGCCACGAGAACGCCTCCCCGGCGCACCCATGCAGCAAGGTGGTCGAGCACATCCCGCTCGATTACGTTGCCCGCCACGAGAAACAGCACCCCGTAGCGTTCGAGGGCCCCATCACGGACAAGCTGTTCATCCACCAGATCCCAGTCGAAGGCGTCCCGACAGGCGTTGGCAATGCGCACCACTGGCATGGGGTTTCCCTGCCGGGGATGCAAGCGGTGATCGGCGGTGGGCACGAAGAAGGCGAGATTGGTCAGCGAGTGTTTCCCTTCCATGTACGGGCCGAAACGGCGGAGAAGGTCGCTGGCCTGGATGAGATTGCCGGCGTACTCGAAGTACTCGGTGGTACCGCTGGTGGCGTCCTTGAAGAGGCGTTCCACTTCCTCCTCGCGACTGACCGAGCCGGGCGGCTCGGTAACCAGTGGCACGGCATAGTGCTTGGCCGCCGAACTGAATCGCCGGTAGAAGTACGGGCTGAGTTTGCCGTGCGTGCTGCGCACGGTGAACCGGCCGGGGCGCGAGCGGCTGACATAGAGCGTCGGGTCCGATCCCAGGCAGACCTGTTCGCTGCCGAAGCCGATCTTGAGCTCGTGGGGCCGCTCTGGGAAGTAGCGGCGGGAGATGGCGACGGCTTCTTCGGCAAACTGTTCCATGGATTGGAGATACCAGGCAGCGAAGTCGAGCCAACGGCGGCGGTTGCGGGGGCTGGCAAGCCATTCGTCCGGCGGACCGGCGGCGTCCAGCCCCGGGGGATAGTCGATGGTCTCGGGGGTGGCGAACGCCGTGCCCCAAGCCGCGTTGAGGGCGGCGAGAGTGCCATACTGCGCGAGCATCCGTTCCCGGAAGTCCTGCCGAGCCTGACGATCCGCACACCAGAACCCGGGGTGAATGTGGGCGCTGGGGACCACCCAACTGGCCATGCCGATGGGATAGCCGATCTCCCCGTAGTCCGCGACCATGCCCAGATAGACTTGGTCGATGCGGTCGCCGAACTGGCGGTGCAGTTCGCGATAGAAGCGCTCGAAGATCCGGCGCGTCTGCGGCGACCAGATGGAAGGTGCGAGGGTGGATTTGCCATGTTGATTGCAGAGCAGGGGCTCCCACAGATCACTCCCAAGAGCCCATTTGGGGGGAAAGTGGAGCCAGGGGTAGACGCTGTAGCCCATGCCCTGCTTCGCAAGTTCACGGCAGTTGTTCTCGTAGAACGACCAGTCGAACTGGTCGCGCGCGGGCTCCAGCGGCAACCAGCAGATGTAGTCCTCCACCGAAGAGATTCCCCCAAATCGTTTCCAGTCAGGGAGCTGCGGGAGAGGGCCTGGCTTGGGCTTGGTGTTCCCCCGCGCGGCTTGCCGGAGCAGATCGACTGACAGGTTCCCGGTCTTGACGGGGATCGGCAGTCGCCCGACCGGCAGTTTTGCTGGGGGGAAGATCGTGGCATCCCCCCACGGCTTCGCGAAGGCGTCGCCCAGCACCTGGGGATTGCCCTTCCACGTGCCGTCCGTGTGGCAGACAATGGTCCGCGCGCCTTGCTCGCCATCGGCGGTGACTCGCGCCAACAATGCCCGTTCCTGGCCGGGCGCGAAGCGGAAGCGAAGGGTGTTCCCCGTGGCTCGCAGCGGTTTGTCGGCCACCCCATGCCATGGCTCCTGCGCGTCCTTGACTGTACCCAGGGCCTCCCCATTCAGCTCGACAGCGACCTGCCCATCACAGAGGACGGAGACGGCGGGGGTGCCGAGAGCCGGGGCGGCGAAGGTCTTTTCCAGGACGGCATCGCCCGCCCCTGCCGGGGCCAGCCAGCGCATTCGGCTGACTGGTGCCTCCGGCAGATGGCGCAAGGAAAGCGCATCGATGTAGAGCAGATGGTCGCGTTCCGTTGCCCGCCGGTCGCGGGAGCGCAGGGTAATGGCCGTCTCTCCCGCAGGGAGCTGGAACCGCCCCACCAGATACCAGCCAAAGAGCTTGTCATGCCCGTAGCGCTGCTCGCTGCGCAGGGATGTGAAGCGTCGTTCGCGACAGTCGCCCACCTGCACCGAAAAGGGGCAGAGCGAGGGAGCCGTGGTCGCGACGCGCACCTCCCACCAACCCGCGTTGGGGAGGGTCGCCCGGTACGTCGCGTGGCGGCCCTCCTGCACGCTCCTCTGGTCCTGAAGCTGGAGGATGGCTCCCCCGTAGCAGGCCCGGAAGTTGGGGTGGCGCCCGATGGTGGTGAAGTCGTGGTCCTCACACGCCTCCCCCTCAAGCCAGATGTCATGCGGTGGCTTCGGAGCGGCAACCATGGCGATACCGGCGAACGAGCAGAGCAGGCAGATGCGAAGCGGGGACATGTGGGTACCTTCCAGCAATGCGGCGAGTAACCCACAACCTGTCGCCCCCGCCCTGCATGTCAACCCATCGAATATCGCCGATGCCAAGCGCAAGGTCTTGCGCGGACCGGATCAGTCCGTCGCTGGCAGGTTGGTGGCGGTGGCGGTCGCGAGGGCTTCGAGAGCCTGTTGGTGGCGGATGCGGGCCTGCGAGAGAGCGCCCTCGGCCCGGACGAGGTCGGTCTGGACTTCGTTCAGGCGGGTCAGGGGTGCGAGGCCAGCCGCGTATTCCTGGCGGACGATGTCGCGGATCTCGCGGAACATGCCGGTGATTTTGCCTTGGTTGGCGTACTGCTTGGCGGCGGTCTCGGCGCTGTCCAGGTTGCGCCGGACATCGGCGGCGATGTCGATGCGCAGCTGGTTGCGCGCTTCGCTGGTCGCGAGTAGCAGGGCCTTGTTCTCGGCAATGGTGTGTTTGCGGAGGTGGCCGTCGAAGACATGCCAGCTGAGGGCCAGGCCGATGCTGGAATTGGCGTCGCGGGCAGCATGGAAGCGGGGATCCTCGGTCCGCTCCAAGGCGTAGCTGGCCTGGGCGACAAGGGTGGGCTTGTAGCCTGCGCGAGTGGCCTCGATGGCGGCTTTGAGCTGGTCCATGGCGTGTTGGTAGCGGCGCAAGTCGGGGCGCCGGGCGCAGGCGCCGGCAATGGCCTGGTCGGCCTCGGGCAACACGCCGGCCTTCTCTTTCGGCGACACCAGGGAGGTGGTCTCCGGCAGCTTCCCCTCTCGCAGGCCAAGAAGGGCGGCGAGGGTCTGGCGGGCGGCGCGCACCTGGCGCTGAGTGCCCAGGAGGGTGTTCTCGGCAGTCTGCACCCGGACGCTGAAGTTGAGAACATCGACGCGCGGTCCGGCACCGGCTTCATACCGTTTCTCGGCTTCCGCAAGTAGTTCGCGATTGAATTGGGCGTCTCGCCCGGCGACCCGGCCCGTCTCGTTGGCGAGCAGGCAGTCCAGGAAGGAAATGGAGATGCCTTGGGCGAGCAACCGCTGTCCATCCCCCCAGCCGGCGAGGGTGGCCTCGACGCCTGCCTCGGCGGCTGCCGTGCGGAAATTGGTGGCAAAACCGTCGAAGAGCAACCAGCTGGCGGCGACACCAACTTGATAGAGTGGCGTGTCATCGCCATCGCCGTAGCCGATGGAGACGTCGCGACGGTAGAAGAGCCCCGCATTGGCGTTCACTTGCGGACGCAAGGCCGAGCGGCTTTGCCCGACCACCGCCTCGGCTGCCTTGACCCGTGCGAGCAGGGCCTTCACGTTGGGACTGCCTGCCAGAGCAATGCGCTTGGCCTCCGGCAACGTCAGTTGCTTCGGCATGTCGGCCTGAGCTGTGCACAGGACCAGGGCGAGGATGGGGGCGAGACGGTTGACGGTCGGGATCGGCATTATTCCTCCTCGGCGTTGGCAACCGGTTTCGGGGTGCGTTGGAGCCGGGCTCGCAGGCGACTGAACATGCTCCTCTCGGTCGGGTCGCGGGTGAAGAGATTGTAGAGCACAGGGATCACGATCATGGTCAGCACGCCCGAGGCCAGGATGCCGCCGGCCGAGGCGATGCCGACCCCGGTGCGCAGTTCGGAGCCGATGCCCTGGCCGAGGGCCATGGGCAGCATGCCAAGGACGGCGGCGCAGGTGATCATGACGATGGGGCGGAACCGCTCGATGGCCGCCTCGGCCATCGCCTCGTGCCGCGGCACGCCTTCGGCGACATGGACGTTGAACTGGTCCATGATCAGAATGGCGTTGTTGACCACGATGCCGATGAGCATGACCGCACTCATGATGACGAAGAGCGAGAAGGTCTCGCCAAAGGTGTAGAGCGCCCACATGTAGCCGATCAGGGCCAGGGGCAGGGCCAGCAGGATCAGCAGCGGTTGCCGCCAGGACTCCATGACGGCAGCGAGGGTCAGGATCACCAGCACGATGGCGGTGAGAGCCGCCTCCCCCATGGCCGCCTGGGTTTCCTGCATCCGCTCGACTTCGCCGGCGAACTTCGCATCGTAGCCAGGCGGCAGAATCCCCTTGGTCTTGGCCGCGAGCTTCGCCGAGGCGGTGCCGACCGCGATGCGGGAGTTGCCCGAGATCTTGCAGACCCGGCGCTTGTCGCGCCGCAGGATCTGGATCGGCATGATCGTTTCATCCACGTTCGCCACGCTGCCGAGGGACAGCGATTCTCCTGGACGGCTCGGCAGCAGGAACTCCTCGATCTGGTCCCGCCCCGCCTGTTCGTCGAACTTCACCACGATGTCGTAGTTGCGGTCGCCGCGGGTGAAAGTCCCGGCCTCCAGCCCCTCGATGTTGCCTCGGAGAGTCATGCCGATGCCCACGGCGGGAACCGCCAGATCGGCCAACTCGGTACGCTTGGGGGTGACCCGGATCTTCGGCTTGCCGGCCCGCACCGTGGTGTCCATCTCGGTGAACGTGCCTTCGCTCTCGGCCCAGTCCTTCAGCTCGGTCCCGAGTTGCTCGAGGGCAACGAGATCATCCCCGTAGAGGTAGTACTCCATCTTCGGGGCGATCCCCCCGATGGCCGACGGCTTGAAGACACCGACAACGCAGTCGGTGAAGTTGGCCAATCGTTTCCGCGTCATATCCTGGAGCTCGGTGAGATGGAGTGTGCGTTCGGTCCGTTCGGAGAACTTGAGCTGGATCTGGCCAAGGTACACGCCCTCCGAGGCCTGTCCGGCCATGCCCTGGACCTTGCCGACTGTAGTCAGGATGCTCTTCAACTCGGGCAGGCCCTGCAGCCGGGCCTCGGCCTCCTGCACGCGGGACTCGGTGGCGGCGAGGGAGTAGCTGGTGGGGAACTCCAGGCGAATCGTGATCTGGCCCTTGTCGATGTCGGGGAAGAAGCTGCCGCCGATCTTGGGGCCCAGCCCCATGGAGAACATGAACAGCCAACCGACCGCGAGAACGACCGGTATCGCCACCAACCGCCAACGGGCCAGGAAGCGGATGAAGCCCCCGTAGGCTGCCGTCTGCTTGTCGAACAGGTAGTTCCAGCCCCTCTCCATGTAAGTGACGGGGTTCCACTTCGAGGGCTTCCGGTGCCGCAGCAGCAGCATGCAGAGCATGGGGGTCAGCGTGAACGAGACGAACAGCGAGACCAAGGTCATCACGATCATGGTGACGACTAGGGGCCGCAGGAACTGCCCGACGGTCACGCTGATCATGGCGATGGGGAAGAGCACAACGACGTTCGTTCCCGCACTGGCCAGCACGGGGATCCACGACTCCGCCGCGCCCTTGCGGGCGGCATCCCTGGGGGACGCCCCGTTCTCCAGATGCTTGACGATGGCCTCCATCACCACGATGGAGTTGGTCACCAGAATGCCCACCGAGAGGCCGATGGAGATCAGCGTGGAGGTATTGAGCGTGTAGCCCAGGAAAGAGAGAAAGAAGAGACCGATGACGATGGTCAGGGGCATGGTGATACCGATGACGATGGTCGAACGGATGTTGTAGAGGAACAGGAACAGGATGGCCGCCGTCAGCAGAATGCCTTGGCCCACATTCAACCAGGCGCTTCTGACGCTGGACTGGATGAAGGCCCCGTCGTCCTTGACCCACGCCAGTTCCATGCCGCCGGGCAGTTCCGCCCGGAGTCGGTCCATGGCTTCGCGGACGCGCTCCACCACCTGCACGGCGTTGGCGTCCTCCCGCTTGACCACCTCAATGGAGATGCAGGGCCTGCCATTGTAGGTGGCCTTCTGGCGCAGCTCTTCGGTGCGCATCTCCGCGCGCCCCACATCGCGCAGGTAGCAGCGCTGACCGTCACTAGCGCTGAGGACGAGATCATTGATGTCCGCCACGTTCTTGTACTCGCTATCGAACTCCACGCTGTATTCCATGCCTTGGCCACGCACGCGGCCAGAGGGGATCTTGCGGACGGCATTCTGGATAGCGCTGACCACCTGCGTGCTGCTCAGTCCCCGGGCCGCCAGACGATCGCGGTCGAGCAGAATCTGCACTTCCTGTTCCGCACCACCGATGAGACTGCACTCGGCGACGCCAGGGATGGTGGTGATGCGGTCCTTGAGGGTGTTGTCCGCGAAGTCGAATAGCTCTTCGCGCGGCGCATCACCGGTCAGTACCAGATTGACCACGGCGGTAGCGTTGATATCGAACTTCTGGATGACTGGGTCTTCCACATCCGCAGGGAAGTCGCCGGCAATCATGTCGAGCTTCTCGCGCGCGTCGACGGCGGCCAGGTCGATATCCACGCCGGTGACGAACTGGATCTGGGTCAGGCAGACGTTCTCCATGCAGGTGGACTGAACGAAGTCCAGGCCGTCCAGGGCCATCATCTTGTCCTCGATGCGCTTGGCGACATCCGTCTCCAACTGCTCCGGGCTGGCCCCGGGGTAGATGGTCTGGATGGTCAGGAGCGGGATGTCCATGCTGGGCAGGAACTCCACCGCCATCTTGCGGTAGGCCTGAAGGCCGAGGAGGACCAGCCCGATGATCAGGGCCGACATGGCGACGGGGCGACGGATCGATGCTTCGGAGAGAACCATGGCGCTAATCGTCCTTCTGGTTGCCCAGCCCGATCTTGACCTGGGCACTCAAGGTCGCAGGGGTGTCTGCGTCGACGGGGGCCGCGGCGGTTCGCAGGTCCAGCGCTGTCTTGTCGTTGAGGAGGAACTGGCCGCGGACGACCACGGGGGTTCCGGCTTGGAGCCCCTCGCCTCTCACCAGCACCCAACCGTCCGCTTCCAGCCCCGTCTCAACCGTGACCGCCTTGGCACGGCCGCCCTCGGCGACAAATGCGACTTGGGCTCCCGCTCGGTTGACCAGGGACTTCTTCGGCAGGCCAAGGCCCTCCTCCCGGCGCAGGACTACGCCCACAGTTGCCATGGCGCCGGGAACGGCTCCAGGCACAGGCTTGGGCAGCAGACATTTGACCTCGAACACCCGTATCCTGGGATCGATGGTGGGGCTGCGGTAGGAGACGGGGAACTCGCCGATGGGCTGCTGTTCAAGGCTCACCTGCATCCGGGTCTCGCCCACCTTGATGCCGCCGTAGTGGCGCGCAGGCAGGAAGACAGAGACCTCGATCTGGCTGACATCCTCGATGCGGAACACGGGCTGGGCGGGGCCACCCATCTCGCCCACGTCCTGCAAACGCCTGCTAATCACGCCGCTGATGGGGGCGATAACCGTGGCGTCGCTCAGGTCTTTCTGGCTCATGTCCACGGTGGCGGCGGCCTGATGCTCCTGTTCCTTGGCCAGAGCCACCAAGCTCTCGGCATGTTTCACTTCGGCGACTGCCTTCTTGTACTCGGCTTCGGCTTCCTCCACTGCATCCAGGGTGCCGATCTTCTCCTGGTTGAAGAGCCGGCCCTGCCGTTTGAAGTCCTTGTCGGCCCGCTCCAATGCGGCCTTCTCCCGCTCCAGATTCGCCTGTTTCTCCAGGACGCCACAGTGGCTGACCGCGAGGTCCAGCTTGCGCAGTTCCACGGCCTTGCGCAGCTTCAGGTCGTCGGTGAGCAGGAGGGCCGTCTTGCCCGCCTGCACGGTGTCGCCTTCATCCACGTACAGTTCCATGAGGGTGCCGGGGATGCGGGCTGGGACGACGGCGATATTCCGCGATTCCAGGTTTCCCTGGACCACCAGGCGGTCCTCGAACACACGCTTCTCCACTTGCGTGGTCTCCACCGGCACGCGCCGCTCTTTCGGCCTGTCTGCGTGGTCGGCAGCGCCGCTGGGCAGAGCCGTTGCGAGAGCCAGGGCGCACAGTAGCAGATAGTGGGTCCGTTCCATTATGCGGTCTCCTTGAACCAAGGGTTGATCATGTATCGGGTCAGGAAGTCCAGCTCTTCATCGAGTGGCGGGCAGTCTTCCGGGTGGAGGATGCGCTCCTCGATCAGGCCATGCAGCGCGACTAGGAGCAGGCGAGCGGCCTTGGCGGGCTGGTTGCAGTCCTCGCGAAGGCGCCCATTGCTTGCGGCCCGTTCGAAGACATCCGCAAACTGGGACCGTGTCTGCATGTGATGACTGCGGAAGCGGGACTCGACGAGCGCGGGCAGATCATTCCCGCAGAATACCTTCCCCAGGCCAAGTTGGTGCTCCACATGGGTGAGGATGGACTCGACCGCTTCCACCAGAACCTGCGGGCTGTCGCTGCATGTCTCGAATAGCCTGTCCGTCTTGATCCGCAATGGCTTGATCGTGTTCTCCACCAGCTCCACAAGCAACGAGTCCCGGTCGCGGAAGTAGTTATACAGGGTTCCCTTGGAGACATCGGCCGCTTGGGCTACGCGATCCATTGTCAGGTTGGCGAAACCGACCTCAGCCAGGACGGTCGCTGCCGCCTGGCAGATCGAGTCCCGCATGAAGGCTTCGGTCAAGTGCTTCCTGCGTTGTGCTAGGTCGTTCATCGGGTGCCTCGGTCGGCTCTCCTTGACTGGTGCGAATACATGAATGACTATACGGTCACTATATTGACGGCTCGGACTACTTGCAAGACTGGTGCGTCAGAAAAATGTGCGGGCTCGACGCGACGGGCAAGACGTTGCGCTTGCATGTCAGTGCCGACCAGCGCTTCGAGTTGTGCCTGGTCGGCTCCGGGCTGACGCCCCGGGGACCCCACCCCCGTGGCTCCCGCCCACGAGATTTCGCCAGTGGCGGGGCCGAAGGCGGTTTGCGCCGACGGCAGGGCTCGCGTATTTTGGTGCTTTGCACTACCACACCGGGAGTTGCCATGGCGGTCGAGCGTGACGATGTCGATTGGCGCGACGTGGTCTACCAGAGCGTCGAGGACCAGCAACTGGACTACAAGGCGGCCCAGGACTGGAACGAACTGAGCCGTGCCGGCCGGGCCAAGTTTGCCCGGCACGTGATGGCGCTGG
>JABGQJ010001139.1 GCA_018648945.1 Victivallales bacterium | reverse complement strand
CTCGGCACGCATGTAGTAGGACATGCCGATCCAGTTGAACAGGGCGTAGCAGAAAATCAGCAGCCCGAAACTGCGGCCATAGACGTTGCCCAACAGGATCATGATGTAAAGGAACGGCAGCGCACTCCAGATCTCGGTAAAGCGCTGGCCGCCGAGGTCGATCAGGCCGCCAAGGTAGCCCTGAATGGCCCCGAAGATGGTCCCGAAGACAAGGGAGCAGACGACCAGGATCAGGCCGAAGGTCATGGAGGTACGGAGACCGTAGAGCAGGCGCGCGAAGACATCGCGGCCGGTGTCGTCCATGCCCAGCAAATGCCCCTTGACCGGTCGGAAGGGGTAGCGGACGACCTCGCGCTCAAGCCGGGCTTCGTAGCTCTCCTCTTCCCCGAGTTCGACGAGGAACGGCTCCACACTCTCTTCGCCCAGCGCCTTGTCCAGGGCTTCGTCGAGTTGGGTGCGTGGCTCCTCCGGGATGGCAGCCCAACGAGCGGCATCCCCCTCGACAACCCGTCGCTCCCCGTCGAAGTCAAAGCGGATCCGCTCTTTCCTCCCGCTGGAAAGCTCACGGAGGGTGACTTTGATCAAACGCCGCGGCTGGGCACTGGTCTTTGAGAAGGCCGAAAGCTGCAGATGGACCGGTGCGCCCTTGAGTCCCGCTTGGCGCAAGCACTGCCAAGATGCGGAGGTCGCCGTGCCGCCAGCGAAGCGGGTCTCGGCAGCTCGGCGCAGACCAGCAGGCAGACGAAACACATCCCCGAGCTTCTGCCCCAGGATCTCTTCTTCGGCAACGCCCAGAAGCGGTCCCGCTCCATACCCCCCGCGCACGATGCGGAAGTCCGGATCAACCCGCACTTCGGCGGCGGCCACGCGAGGACGCAGGTTCAGCTTCACACGCACGGGAATCCGGACCCGATCAGTCGGCACCACCTCGTTCGGTCCGTGGGATACGGGAGCCCAGAGCATGTAGTTCGCTTCGTCGTCCCTGAACTCCGGTTGGGAGAGCAGCTCCTTGTAGTCGCAACGAGTTGGCGGACCGCCCTTGATGAAAGTGCTCTGGGGATAATACCGGAAGGCCGGGAAGTAGGACTTTCCCGCAAAGCGAAGGAAGAGCGGCCGGTCATTGCAGATCAACTCGGAACACAGGCTGACAGCGTACAGAAGAACAAGTGCGCAGAGCGACCAATAGGCCCGCTTCATGCTCCGGAAACGCTGCAGTCGTTTGCGGGTGATGGGGCTCAGTCTTGGTCGGAAGGGATTGCGCATGGTCTAGCTGCTCACCTCGCCCTGGTGGTTCACTGCGGCGCACAGACGCTGGGACAAGGCGATCTCCTCGGCGGCAAGATCCCGCAACACGTCGCGGGCGGCATGGATTTTCGCCATGCCCGCCAGAGAGATGTAGAACTCGGCGGCCGCCTCCTGCTTGCGGATGACCATGGCGACGGGGTCCGACTCGCCCAGTTCCTGTTCGGCTCGCTCGATGGTCTCGCGCACGCGCGCTGCGTTCGCCGGGAGTTGGTCCTGCTCGTGGCAGGGAATGGTGCCCAGCGACAGCCCGTGGTGCCGATGTGCGTCGGCCACCGCAAGCAGTTCGCTGCACAAGTATTCGTCGGTCGTCCGCTCTGCCTGAGCGGCGGCGAAACTCGCGAGATCGGCCTCGAAGGGCACGACCTGCTGGAGAACGAAGCGAGAGACGACCCCAGGCTCATGGGCAGTGGCTTCGCCCTCCTGCTCGACCGGGGCCCGCCGGGCCATGTTCACCAACAGGATCAGCCCCACCACCACGAACATGACGCCAGCCCCGAGTTCCAGGTACTTCGGGGGGATGATACGAGTCAACAGACTCCCGCAGCTCACTGCCAACGCCGTGGAGCAGATGAGCGCCAGGCTGGTGCCGAAAAACACGCTCCAGGGCCGTTGGCTCTGGGCTGAGAAGGCCAGAGCAGCCAATTGGGTCTTGTCGCCGAGCTCGGCCAGGAAAACCAAGCCGAAACTGCCAAAGAGAATGCGCCAGTTCAATCGAGGGTACTCCGTGAGGGTGAAGTGTGCAGGCGGGAATGTACCGCCCGTGCCAAGGCCAAGCAACCGCTGCGGCAATGCGCGTGCGCTTGACGCGGAGCCCATGCGGACGCAGGTTTCCCTGGA
>JABGQJ010001138.1 GCA_018648945.1 Victivallales bacterium | reverse complement strand
CGGCTGGTTCGACTACCAGTCCGACGCATTCCCGACCGAAATCAAGGCCGCCAGCGCTCTCTGGCTCCCTCTGGGAGGCGGGGCATTCGGCGAGCTCGACCCCACCGGCAGGCACGAACTGCTGCTCACGTCAGCCGCGAAGGACCAAGACCGCTACATCGAGCACGTTTCCTTCATCTTCTACATGGCGGACGACACGCGCAACGGCACCGCCCGCTGGCTCCGCGAGCGCCTCTGGCCGGCAGCAAAGCAACAGCCGTGACCCGATTCCGCTACTTTACCCTCGCCAGCTTCTTCTTGGTCCGCTTCAGGTTCTTCTCGTCCCCGGCAAGCTGGTAGGCCGTGGCAAGGACACTGAGGAACACCCGTTCATTTGCCGGCGTGTCGTCGTAGATCCCGCGCAGGTCGTTGATGTAGCGTTTGGTGAACTTGGCAGCGGGCACGGCCTGCCCCGTCTCGACTGCCAGCATGAGATAATTGCCGAGCAGCTCGAACATCTTCTGTCCCTCCTCCTGCTGGTCCTCAAGCAACTTCTCGAACTTCTTCCTGGCCCCGGCGTAGTCACCCTTCAGGTAGGCGGCCTTGATCTGTTCGTTGGCCAGCAAGCGGGTCAGGTCATCCCGGTCTCTGTTCATCCGCTTCGCCTTGTTGGCAAGCAGTCTCTCCGCCCTGTCGCCCTCCCCCAGTGCCCGCAGCAGAGCCGCCTCCTGTTTCCGGATCTCCGCCACGAAATCGTCGTATCGGCGGTATACATGTGCCTTCTTCTCCAGAAGCTCATAGAGCTTCCGAGATGCCCGTTTTTCGCGCAGCATGCCCTCCAGCAGTTCCCAGGAGGACTCGTATCTCGGCGCGATCTCCAGACTCCGCTCCGCCGCTTGCCGCGCCGCAGCCCTATAGCCCAGCCTACAGAGAACGCTGGCCAGCCGTCCGGATCGTGCGGCCTGGCGGTACCGACCGTACGCCAAGGTCCGATCACAGAGGGACTCCACATAGTGGTCGCTCATCGGTCGATTGGTCTGGGGATCCACGGCATGGCCTGTCGCGTACTTGTCATAGGTGTACCGCCCCACCTCCATCTCCCAGCGGGTCTTGCTTTTCATATACCCGATCCAGGCGTGGGGCCCACGCCTCCCCTCGCCACCGAAGAACAGGGCAGGAAGCCCCCACGCCCGCGCAGCCATGACCGCATAGTACCCCTGATCCACGCAGATCCCCCCCTTCTCTTTGATGGCCGCCAAGGTGTAGGGGCCGCCGGGCCATTGGTAGACCGCAGCCGCCAAGCGTTCGTCAACGTACACGATCGACGAGTATTTCTTGTCCCAGCCTCGGGGCGACTCGTTCTCGCGGGCCCAGCGCAGTTCGGCCACAGGGACAGGGGTGTCCACGACAATGCAGAGCGCCGCCACCGAGAGCTCCTCATACGGCATCTCGCTCCGCTTGGAGGCATAAAGGTCGCGGAAGTAGTCGTAGCGAGCCAGCAGGTCCGGCTCATAGGGCAGTTGCTTGCCCCCCATCTGGCGGTGGATCGGCGGGCGCGGCTGATCCCAGACCACGGCCATCGCCAGGATCAGCCGCACGAACTCGTCCCGTCCCTCGGGGTCATGGTCGTACAACTTGTCAACAATGCCGAACGTCTTTCCCAGATAGTCCACCAGGGAGACGGTATTCAGAAACAGCTGGTACCTCGACTCCTCCTTGGTCAGCCATGCCAGCACGTCCGGCCGAAACGTGGTGCCAACTGTCCGATTATGCACCAGCCTCAGAAACGCGGTGGCATCCCCCGCATGGGCCAGAAGGCCCGCCTGCAGGCTGTTCAGAGTCCGGCCCTTGTTCCGCCGGAATCCAGAGCCGATGAACTTCTCCAGGAACGCCAGTCCTGCCCTGGCCTGACCAGTGCAGATGCTCTCCACCACCAACTCGCGGAACTTCCCGTCCTTCGCGCTGGTGGAAGGGCTCTTCTTGATGCTCGCCATCAACTTCGTCATGTCCCCCGCACAGGGGACGATGCAAGCATGGCGACACAGGCAAAGCAGGCGCAGGTAATCCGGCTCATCTTCAGCTCCTTGTTCCCTGGACACAGACTGTTGCACTATACGTCAACATTTCCGCCATGCGCAACCAGCTTCCGGGATACCACTGGTCT
>JABGQJ010001137.1 GCA_018648945.1 Victivallales bacterium | reverse complement strand
TACTGGCCTTGCCAGTGGATCGCGCCATTGGGATCAAAGGGCATGCAGGCGCCCTCAGGGGTGACAAAGTGGTAGCGGGGGCGATGTGGGTCGGCCAGCAGTCGGGCCCGCAGGGCGCGGGCAGGGGCCACGTCGCTGGGCTGATTGCCCGCACTGACCGCCAGTCCCCGGCTGAAGGTACCCGAGCGGGCGGCGACCACGTAACTGCTGCCGCCGGGGAGCTGCAGGGCCCCGTTGCGTACCGCCGCCTCACCCACGATCAGGTGTTCCGCAAAGCGCCCGGCTCGGTCACGCACTTCGCCGTCCGCGAAGACCCACCACGCCCAGGGCTCCGAATCTCCCGCCTCGCCTGGCCGAAGGGCGGCGATCTGTTCGGGGGACAGGGCGGCCGCATAGATCCGCGCCTCGAGGATCTCGCCGGCCAGACAGCGGTCGCGGTCGGCTGCCGTCAGATGGCGGAGCCCAAAGACGACCTTGCTATCGTTGCCGAAGCTGTGGGCACCCTGGATTGGGTATGCGGCGTAGGGAGCACCATTGCGGTAGATAGCGATCCGGTCACGGGTGTAGCTGATGGCCAGGCAGACGGTTTCGGCTGGCTTGGCAGTCTCTTGCGGCCACGCCGCCTGTTCGCGCGAGGTGCGGCGGAAGCCGTCGCTGCCCGCCATCCAGCGGCGCGCGGCCAGTTCGCTGTAGACGATGCCGTCGAAGGAGCTGCGCCCGTCGTCCAAGGTCAGGGCGCTGCCCCGTCCTTGATCCAAGGTGCTCAGGCGAGCCCACACCACAAGTGTCTTCGTGATCAGCTGTATGTCCAATGACTGCATCCCCTGCTAGTGAATCGGTCCACTCTACCCGACCGCCCCCTGCACGGCAAGCGCAGCATAGCCGCATCCTCCGGGCGAGGTATAGTACTCGGAATCCGCATCCCCACATATCCAGGAGCGCTTCCATGCAGTTCAACGGCTATCTCACTGGTTTCGCCGACGAGGCGGGCAAGGATCTCGCGAGCCAGATCAAGGCCACCCAGGAACTGGGCTGGACGAATATCGAATGCCGCAACATCGACGGCAAGAACATCCATGATCTATCCGATGGGGAGTTCGACGTGGTCTACGGCGCCCTTCAGGATGCCGGGATCTCGATCAACTGCTTCGGTTCCTCCATTGCCAACTGGGGCAAGCAGATCACCGATCCCTTCGACTCCTCCCTCGAGGAGACCCGGCGGGCCATCCCCCGCATGCAGAAACTGGGGACCAAGCTGGTCCGGATCATGAGCTTCGCGGTGCTCAAGGACCGTGGCCCGGAAGACCAGATGGAGGAGGAGCGGTTCCGGCGCGTGCGTGAGCTACAGCGGATCTTCACCGAGGAAGGCATCACGCCGGTCCACGAGAACTGCATGAACTACGGCGGCATGGGCTACCCCTACACCCTCCGCCTGCTGGAGAACGTGCCCGGCCTGAAGCTGGTCTTCGACACCGGCAACCCGGTCTTCTCCGACGACCGCAGCAAGGCCATGCCCCACCCCAAGCAGTCGGCGTTCACATTCTACCACATGGTCAAGGACCACGTCGCCTACATCCACATCAAGGACGGGATCTGGAATGCGGCCGAGGGCAAGACCCAGTTCACCCATGCCAGCGAAGGCCATGGCGATGTACCCGAAATTCTGACCGACCTGATCGGTTCCGGCTACGACGGCGGCATCTCCATCGAGCCCCATCTCGCGGTCGTCTTCCACGACAAGGCCGTGGAGAGCGAGGCCGGGGTGCGCTACGCGAACTACGTCGAGTACGGTCGCCGCCTGGAGAAGCTCATCGCCGGGCTATAGGCCCGGAGCGCGGGCCAGCCCCGGACCCCGCCGGGGAGACGCGTCTCCCCGGACCCCTCGTGGAGGCTTCGGCGCACCGGCCCGCCGCTTTGCGGCAAGCCCGTTCGCCGAAGCGTTCGCCTTGCTCGCGCACCGATGCAGGAGCACGCGCGAAGCCCAGAACCAAGAGACGCGGCGCGCAGAGGCGATATGGACAACATGGACCTGCCTGCGGCGCGTGGACGACATGGACGATGGACGATGGACGAGACAGGCGGCAGCATTGCGCCCCTGTCCATCGTCCATGTAGTCCATGGGGTCCATGCAGTCCATTCGGTTCG
>JABGQJ010001136.1 GCA_018648945.1 Victivallales bacterium | reverse complement strand
CAACGGCTTGCCCGCAGGTGGCGGGCCGCTACTGCTGATCGACAACGCAGGCAAGACGGTGGCGACGCTGCCCGCTGGCAAGAACGGCAAAGCTTCGACCAAGGTCCCCAAGGACCGTCAGCGCAGCATCGCCCCTTGGCGGCTGCATTTCCCCAAGCTCCGGGGCACCGTGCAGATCGACGGCGTCACCCGCTGGCGGAAAGCCGACCTGTCGCCCGAGCTCTCGCTCTGGACCCCCACGCCGAGTTCGTGGTTCCCGTTCCATGCCAACCGCTGGCCCTTGACCCCCTACAGCCGGACCGTGTACGGTGCCACGGGCGATAGCCGCGAGCTGCCTTTCCTGATCCAGAACCGGGCGCGGCAGGACCGCGAATTCACACTGGCTCTGGAGTTCCCCAGCACCAAGTTCCCGGTCGAGCTGAGCAAGAGCCAAGTGAAGGTCAAGGCCCGGAGTTCTGCCACCGTGACCGCCAAGATTACCATGCCGAAAGCAGGGGCTGACCTGGCCTGCCGCTTGCGGGTGACACCTCAGGATGGTAGCGGCTTCACGACCTATTCCAGTATCATGCTCAAGCGTGGCAAAGCGCCCGCCGAGACCGATCCCCTGACCATCCCCTTGGATTTGAAGCCGTACCGGCACGAGAACGAGCAGTTCGGCTACCTGCCCGAGTACCCGCTCGACAATCAGATGTACTTCGACCTCAAGAATCAGCCCTTCGTGGCGGCACCGGGGGCGCTCTGGTCTGTGCAGGATGGCAAGTGGCAGGCAACGCCGCTCGCCTCGGTCACCAACCGCCCCAAGGGCGCTGGCGTGGCCCTGCGCTGCACCAAGGTCGCCTTCGATGCGGATAATACCGCCTATGTGGTGGTGACCATGGACCGGAAGCCCGCGTTGCTCTACTCCGACGATGGCGGCAAGACGCTCACTGCGGCCCCGATCCCGGGTGGCGGGACCTTCGACATCGAACAGTTCTCCGGGCACAACACACCCAGCGGTCCGCCGCCCTTCATCCGCATCACGCGCACGGCAAAGGATCCCAAACTGCACTGGCGGAGCCTGTGCGATCTAGACCTGTTCCTGCCCCGCAAGGAGAATGGCAAGGTCGTCGTCGGCGATCCCATCCGGATCTCCAAGCTCTGCATTGGCCTGTCGAACCATTCCGGCATGCCGTCTTCCATCGTTTCGCGCGGTGACAAGGTCCACGTGGCCTGGGCCGAGGCGACCGATCCCAAAGAAAAGGTCCCCGGCGTCCCGACCTATGTGGTCACCTACGACCGGACGACGGGCAAGCTGGGCGAACCGCACTTGGTCGGTTACGGCCCCCCCGCCAACGATGTCCACAACACCCCCTGCATCACCATCGACAGCAAGGGCATCCTGCACGTGCTGATCGGCACCCACGGCCGAGCGTTCCGCTATTCTCGGTCACGCCTTGCCAACGACGCTTCCGGCGGCTGGAGCCCGGCCACGGAAGTGGGCCGCGGCCTCTCCCAGACCTACGTGGGGCTCGTCTGCGACCAGGACGACACGCTGCATCTCGTCTTCCGACTCTGGATGCGCGATGGCAAACGCTTCCCCGCCGGACACTTCGCCACGCTCTCGCGCATGAGTAAGCTGGCTGGCGAGCCGTGGTCGAAGCCAACTCCCTTGGTACTCGCCCCGTTCAGCGAATACAGCATCTTCTACCACCGCCTGACCATCGACCGGAAGGGGAGGCCCTTCCTGTCCTACGACTACTGGTCCACCTTCCACTTCTACCGGCGAGACCATCAAGGCGGTCGGCGCGCGCTCATGTTCTCGCCGAATGCGGCCAAGACCTGGAAGCTGGCCGGGGCAGGCGATCTGGCGGAGTAGCTGAGGACACAGGGGGAATGGGAGAATGAGACAGGCAGTTACCGTGGTACTGCTCCTGGTCGTGACCGCAAGCCAAGCGTTGGCCGACGGTAAGATGTTCTGGCGGGAGAAGATCCCTCCGGAGATTCCGTACCAACGGGCCCTCATTCTCTTCCGGGATGGGGTCGAGACTCTCGTTCTGCAGAGCAAGTACGAGGTGCCGGAGGCCAGTGGCGAGACGGAGGCGACAATGGGTTGGGTGGTCCCTGTGCCAGCCCTTCCGGAAGTGGCCAGCACGGCCCCGGTCGCTGCCTACCG
>JABGQJ010001135.1 GCA_018648945.1 Victivallales bacterium | reverse complement strand
AATGGGGCACGCCCGAGTACCTCCTGGCGGGGTATCCGCTAGGCGGCAAGGTCTCTGCCGGAACCACGTTGACCGTGGATATGACCCTCCAAGTGACGCCCAAAGCGGAAGCCAAGCCGTGACTATCAGACTCGGACTTCACATGTGCGGCTGGGGTGGTCAACCCCTCTCCGATCTCCTCGTCGCCGCGCGGCAGCTCGGCTACGACGGCGTCGAGCTTGCCCCGGCGTGGCTGGAGAAGACCTATGACGGTCTTGGGGAGGTCGACCGCTTCCTGGCCCAGGAGAGAGTCCCCCTCGCCCCAGCGGTCTTTGTGGGCGGTCCGAGGATCGACGCCGTCGGGCTGGCGCAATCGGTGGACCAGGCCAGGCGCTACGCCCGCTGGGCCAGAAAGCATGGCGGCGACCGCGTGATCTTCAGCACCGTGCCAGGCAAGGACGGGCGCCGAACCGACGAAGAACGCGAGCGCCTGCGCCGGGCTTGGGATGCCGTTGCCGAAGCCGCCACATCCGAGGGGTGCACGCCTCTCTATCACAACCACTACGTCGTCAGCCACGAAGTCAGCCGGGCGCTGCTTGAGGAGGACATGGAACTCCTCGACTGGCCTGTCTGGAAGCTCTGTGTGGATACCGGCCACCTGGTGCTCGCGCTCCAAGATCCCGTGCCCTTTGTTGAGAAATGGGCCGACCGGATCGCCTGGGTGCATGGCAAGGACGTCCGAGTATCCACCTTCGCCAAGCCCGAAGAGCCCCGCCCCATGGCTGGCATCGTCTCCCATTTCACGTCGCTTGGCAGCGGCGTGGTCGACTTCGCGGGCATCATTGCTGTCCTCCAACAGGCTGGCTACGACGAGTGGCTGGTGGTTGAGCAAGACGCCAGCCCCGACCCTTATGCGACCGCCAAGGCATCGCGCCAGCATCTGCTGCCCCTGATTGATGTGTAGTACCCGCCCCGACAGACAAGAGGAAGGCCCCATGGAACAGCTGACACCGACCAAGGCGGAGACCTGGCAGGCCCATCCCGCAGCCGCGCCCGCGCCCCTGCAACTCGCCTCCGACACCTACCGGTCGGCCGGCAACGGTACGCGGATCTGTTCGGGAGGTTGGCAGTTTGCGTTCGCGGGGCTCGAGCCGGGGCGCCATGTCGCGATCTGTCTCGATGCAGAGCACGAGGGGATTGGCTCCATGCGGGAGGCCACGCTGTGTACGGCTGTCTGGGGCAATGTGTCGGCAGACAGCCCCCGCATCCCCGGGACCCCGGACAGGGATCTCCTGATCCCTCGTGAAACGAGTCCCTCGTCGATTCAGTTCTCGCGCACCGTATTGGTGCCGGAGGGGGTCGATCAGCTGACCATCCGCTGCACCTTGCGTTGGGTTGCGACGGGGCATGTGGATTGGCACACGCCACAGATAGAGTATGTGGCCGGCCCCGAGCGTCCCAGCCGGGATGTATCCATCGCCGTAGTCACTGGTTGCCACGGCCAGCGTCCGAAGATGACCTGCGTGCAGGACAACGTCGAGTACTACTCGGCTTTGTGCGAGGGCGTATGCCGCGAGAACGACGTGGATCTCATCGCCCTCCCCGAGGTCGCTCTGAACTGGGGTGTGGGCGACGCACTGGATGTCGCACTGCCCGCGCCAGGCCCTGAAACCGATGTGTTTGCGGACATCGCTGAACGCCATGGCGCGCGCATCGTCGTCGGCCTCTACGAGCGCGACGGCGACGCCTGTCACAACAGCCTCATCCTCATCGGGCCTGACCGGGGGATCGAGGCGCGCTACCGAAAGGTGCATCTGGCATCGGGCGGGGAGAGCGAGTCCGGCTTGCTGCCGGGGGATTCCTTCCCGGTGGCCGACACCGAGATCGGGCGCATCGGGTTCAACATCTGCATGGACAGTTCCGCGGCGGAGTCCGCGCGCATGGTGGGACTCAACGGCGCCGACTTCCTCGTCCTGGCGATCATGGGGGACCACCGGGCCGACCGATTGAGTCCCGGCTCCCCAATCTTCAACCCGGCTCGCTGGTTGGCGATTCAGCGCACGCGCGCCCTGGACAACCAGCTCTGCATGGTCATCGCCCGCAACAATGCCATCGGCAGTTGCATCATCGACCGCAGGGGCGACGTTCTGGCCTGGAACGAAGGCGACCGGGAGTGGA
>JABGQJ010001134.1 GCA_018648945.1 Victivallales bacterium | reverse complement strand
CTGGGCAGGAATGTGAACTGGCGTTGCCCTTCTAACCCGGAGTCCGCCCATGCGTCGCCTCTGTCTCTTCCTCGCCATTCTTGGGGTCACGGCAATTGCCGCGCCCACTATCACGATTCTACACACCAACGACCTGCACCAGGCGCTGGATCGCCTGCCCGGCATCGCGGGATATGTGGCCCAGTACAAGGCCAAGAATCCGGACACGGTGTTCGTCGATGCCGGTGATTGGTTCGACCGGGGCTCATCCCTGCCCACGGTGACGCGCGGGGAAGCGATCTACGGGGCCATGGCGAGCATGGGCTACGACATGTGGATTCTCGGCAACCACGACTGGGCCTACAGCGGCGCCCGGTTGCGGCAGTTGATGGAGAAGTACCCGGTACCGGTCCTCGGCAGCAATCTGGGCATCGGCGATCATCCACTACCCAAGAATGTGGTGCCTATCCTGGTGAAGGAACTCGCGGGCATCCGGGTGGGCTTCTTTGGGATCACCCTCGACACCTATGGTAGGAATGCCCGGCACCGGCCTCACATCCACGTGCTCGATGCGCGGGAATCCACCGCCAAGGCCATCCGCGCACTCAAGGCGCGTAAGGTGGACCTAATCGTGGCCGTCACCCACTTGGGATTCGGGCGGATGAAGCACGAAACGGCCCGCAAGTGCCCGACCGATATGGACCTTGCCGAGGAATTCCCGGCCATCGATGTGATCGTTGGCGGACATTCGCACACGACTCTCAAGGAGAAGCGAGTCCGGGAAACCCACGCCAAGACCAACACCATCATTGTCCAGGCTGGGGCCAGTGGGCGGTACGTGGGGCGGCTCACGCTTGAGTTTGATCCAGTGACCCGGAAGATCGCGAAGTTTGATACCGAGTTGGTTGGACCTGGCGGGCAGATACCGGCGCATCCGGAGACGGCCGCGTTCCTGGCCGCACAGTATGCCGAGCACATGCCCAATGCCAAGCAGGTGGTGGGCGCCCTGACTGAGAATCTGGAGCGCTACAACACCGGTTACTGGTATGCCGAGTTTCTGAAGGCGCAGACAAAGGCTGACATCATTTTGCTGCCGGTCAATGCGTTCTACAAGGAGCACGCCGCCTATAGGAAGGGGCCGATGACGGTGGAGCGGCTGCAAGGCTACTTCTACGACAAGTACCTCGTCGAGATGAAGGTCACCGGTCGCGATCTGATCGCATACCTCCAAAAGCCAGCGGCCATGCATCGGCTCAACCCGCTGCATGACCGGGGCCGCGCTTACAGTCAGGACGCCATCTACTACGCCGGGCTCGATGCCCGATTCGGGGAAGCGGACAAGAAAGTGACCCTCGACCTCGATCCCGCCAGGGAATACACCCTCGTCACCCCTTGGTTCCACAGCTGGCGGCATTTGGTGGATGGTGAGGAACGGGGCCTCCCCACTCGCGCCACCGCCGAGAAGGCGAAGCCACTCTCCGGACTGGTTCGTTCGGAAGAACGGGTTCTGGCGGGTACGAGCATGAAGCTGATGATCGACGAAGCGGTGGCCAAGGGCCTCACCTTCCAGCGCAAGTACACCGAGCCGCGCCCCGAGTGGGCACCGTGGAAGGCCCACTACGAAGCGGAGCGCCAGAAGAGATGACGGGTGACGGCTTCGCTTGTTGCCCCGCCATGGAGGATTGCCTGTGCCACGGGCGCCCGCAACAGCGGCGGGCCAGACACCCCCGCCGTGCGACGCTGGACAGTAGGGGACACGACGATACAGTGAGTCGTTTGCTGAGTCCTCGATGATCGAGTGCAACGGTCTGGAGAAGGTGACCGGTCTTGCCAATACAACGATGCGGGACTTCCACATCCATGCGACCGCATATCGGGAGAGCAATCCAGACCCCGCCAACACGGTCGCGGCCGTGTTGGCCAGAGCCGCTGAGCTGAGCCTGCGGTACGTCGGCGTCGGAGAGCAGCGGAACCGAACGCCAGGAAGACCCGTTCAACTGGAACTGCTCCTTGACAACGTTCGAGATCGCCCCCGCCCAAGACGCGCACCGCGTCCGGTGACCTCTAACGCCCTTTACGCGCACAAGCGTTGACCCTCGGCCCATCTGTTCCTTTCTCCCCGTGACCGGGAAGCAGAGCCCTATCCGTAATCGGACTGACCGGCGAACTCGCGTTCAC
>JABGQJ010001133.1 GCA_018648945.1 Victivallales bacterium | reverse complement strand
CCGGCTTGCCCCAGTGGATGCCGTCGGCAGACACGAAGCTGTCGCCAGGGATGTTCCCGCCTGGGCCGCGCACGAACAGCTTCCAGCGCTGGCTGGCATCGGCGGTGTCGTAGTCGGGGAACACGGTCCAGGAATCCACATGATAGGAGGCGGGAAGCACCCGATTGGTCCCAGGATCAACATCCTGACTCACCCTCTCCCAGCGCAGGCCATCCGCGCTCTCAGCGTAGCAGACCGACCCGATCCAACCCGCCTCGTACCACATGCGGAAGCGCTGCTTCTCGGCATCCCACCAGACGCCGCCGCCTTTGGGGCAGGCCGCCGCATTCCGAGGCGCGTTGATCTCCCAGGGCATCTCGGGCTTGAGGATGGGGTTGCCCTCGTACTTGGAGGCAAGGTGGAATCGCCGCTTCAGGCTGGTCTGCTCGACCAGG
The DNA here is from genome assembly GCA_018648945.1 of Victivallales bacterium. Next base: position 1,724 of record JABGQJ010001133.1, on the reverse strand, counting down.
AACTCGTCCACGAAGAGCTGTCGTCCCACATCGATGGGGACCACCTTCGGGAGTGCGGCCAAGTAGGGCACGGGCATGGGACCTTCGTCCCGTGCGTTCATGTTTCTCGGTGGCCACGCCTTGGGCAAGCGAATGCCATTGTAGAGGAGCTCGCCCTGGTTCTCGGACCATGGTTTGGGTGGCAGCACCTTGAACTCGCCAGCGACTTCCGCGCCGAGAAGCACCACCCACTTGCGCATGGGCAAGTCGTCCCCGGCCGCGAGCGCCTTCTGGTAGATGCGCACGCGGTCGATGTCCTTCTTGCCGAAAAGCTGAAACAGCTCGGGCTTCTGGATTTGGATGAACCCCATGTACTCCAACTGCTTGGCCTGAGTCGTGGAGCCGCCAACTGTGGGATCGGGCGTGAGCAAGGTCACGATCCCAGGCTTGGTGCAGCGGAAGTGGGTGTGCTCGATCTCGTTGCGCACGAAGGTGAGTCCCTGCAACCACTCTGGGGCCTCGGCCACGCCATAGGTGCGGTTGGTATAGAGCTTGGCCCCCACGCGGAAGGTGTCGGTCTCGAACCGACCGGCGACTTCGACGGTAGCGCGGCGACCGGGCAACGGCTCCTTGCGGGGTGGCATCTTGGGTTTCCCCTGAAGGTTGGCAAGCGCGAACAGGAACGCGAAGGCAGCGAACCGGAGGAACGAGGGAATGGCCATGGAGCTCTCCATCTGGTGTACCAATGGCGCCAATATGGCGCGGGCGACTCCCCTGCGCTACCGGGGAGTTGCCGCTTCCCGCGGCAACGGCTAGGTTCCTGCACTCACTCTCACCACAGGAGCCAGAGATGATTCTCTTCGCCGCTGACAACCACTACGGAACTCATCCCGGACGCGTGCTCAACGAGCAGATCGCCGAGGACTACGACATCGCCTTCTTCGAGGACGACTGGTCCTGCTTCGAGGACACGTCGTTGCTGGGGAAGTGCGACCTGCTGGTCCTGAACATGATCTCCGGCTGCTGCGACATCCCCGCGCCCAGCGAGGAGGCGGTCGCCAATGTGCGGGCCTACTGCGAGGCGGGCGGCAATCTGCTGCTGTTGCACGGAGCCAGCGCAGCCTTCTGGCAGTGCGACTGGTGGCGGCCCATCGTTGGGCACCGCTGGGTACGTGGCAACGACGCCGACGGCTTTGCCGCCTCCACCCACCCCCGCCAACCCTACGCCGTCGTGCCCGCCAAGTGCCGACATCCCCTCTGCGCAAAGCTACAACCCATGGACCTGCCCGAGGACGAGATCTACACAGAGCTGGAGCAGACCTGTCCCACGACCGTGTTGATGACCACCGACGTCAACGGCAAAACCTACCCCCAGTGCTACGAGACCACCACGCCTTGGGGCGGCACCATTCTCAGCTTCGTCCCCGGCCACGACGAGGCCGTGGTCCGGCGACCCGAACTCGTGGAAAACTGCCGCGTACTCATCGACTGCCTGGTGGGCACCGGAGAATAGCCCCCGCATGAGCGCCCCCCCCTGCCGGAGGCCCGCAAGCTCACGGTAGGGGGGCAGGCGACATCCCACTCGCGCCCAAAGACAGCCTGGAGTTCAGAACTCCTGCACGTTCAGTCGGTCAGGGGGGACTATGTCTCGCACTTGCAGCGCTCCAGGAATCGGCGGGGGCTGGTTCCCAGGGCGTTGCCCTGGGCGCCCGCATCGCCCTTCCAGGGCTCCAGAGCCAAAAGAG
>JABGQJ010001132.1 GCA_018648945.1 Victivallales bacterium | reverse complement strand
CGACGAGGGCAGGGGACTGATCGCGATCACCCCTGACGAGCACGCGAGTGGCCGACAGTGCCTGCGCTTTGTCGATGCTGCCGATCTCCAGCACCCGTACAACCCGCATGTGGAGTACCGCTTGCCGTTCCCCACCGGCAAACTCCACTTCTCCATCGATGCGATGAACTCTGCGGATGCGCCTGCCGACTGGTACATGGAATTCCGCGACTGGCGTGGGAAGCTGCACGTGGGGCCAACCTTCCGAGGCGGTCCAGACGGGAGTTTTGCCGTTGGCGGCACGTTCGGGAGCGACGGCACGACCGTGGCCAAGATCCCGAACGGCACGTGGTTCACCGTCGGGATCGACTTCGCCAGCGGGGAGGGGGCCGCAAAGACCTACTCCCTTTCGCTCGACGTCCCAGGTCGGCCCAGGCAGGTCTTCCGCGACCTACCATTCGCCGATCCTGCGTTCCGCGATCTGACTTGGTTCGGAATCTCGAGCACGAGCGCCTCCAGAACGGTGTTCATGGTGGACAACCTGGTGCTCGGCTCGGCTGACTCACCCGATGTCCTTGACCCCACCAACTCCCCGGCGATCCGGGGCCTCGACGAAGGCGATGCGGGCAAAAAGGACGTGGCAGTTGGCAATGCCGACCAACTGGTCCTGCATTGGGAACTCGACGAGAGTGACGGCGACACCGTGCGCGACCGTTCGGGCAATGGACTCCACGGGGATCGGAACGGCGATGCATGGGCCCGGGGCGCGTTTGGGTCGGCGCTCCTCTGCGACGGCAACGAAGCGGAGGTCGAGCTGCCGGATGAAGCCGTTCTGGAGCTCGGGACATCGGACTTCACGATCGAGTGCTGGCTCCATCCCACCAAGCTCGCCATCGACTCGCCACACCAGCGTCGCCGGCTATTCGACAAGGGCCTCTGTCCGACCGTCTGGTGGAACGTGGATCTGCTGGTTACCGGTCAAGTGCGCATGGAAATGGGAGGGCTGGAGAAGCAATACGCTACGACCGACTCGCAGGGCCGCATTCCCGAGCATCGCTGGACTCACGTGGCTATCGTGGTTGATCGCCGCAACTTCACCACCACATACTACTTCAACGGCAAGCGTGATAGTGTCCGCCCCTTGCCAAAGGCATTCACCAGAAGCTTGAGCACGCCAGGGAAGTCATTCACCATTGGGGCCTGGCAACCCTACATCGGGCTGGTTGACGACCTGCGGATCTACAAGCGGGCCCTGTCGAACGCCGAGGCCGCCGCACACGCCGCCAAGCGCCGGGAACAGTATGCCAGCCCGAGATTCACGGTGGTGGAGGAGTAGGGCAGCCGAGCGACCGTGCTACCTTCGGGTCTCTTCGGCCATGGCCACCAGATTGGCTGGCGGCACATTTGGCAACACCGCTTCATGGCTGGGGCTGACCACGAACCGAGGGCCGAGAAGCCCCTTGAGCCTGCGCACTTCCGCGCGAATGTCGTCGGGTGTGCCGTTGACTAGAAGATCCTGCGTATCGACCGCCCCGATGAAGGCGAGCTTCCCCCCATATGCCTGTGCCAACCCCTCGGCCTCCATGCCCGCCGCCAGCGCCTGCAGAGGATGCAGGGCATCGACCCCCATGTCCAGCAAGTCGGGAATCACCCGGTTGATCGCCCCGCAGGAATGCAGGATGACCTGCCGCCCGTAGTCCTTGGCACAGTTGACCAATTCCCGGAAGTAGGGCGCCACGAACTCGCGGAATGCATCGGGGCTGATCAGCAGGTCGAGCTGGGTGCCGAAATCGTTGCCGAAGAAGTAGGCATCCACCTCGTCCCCGGCTTGTTCGAAGAGCAGGCGATTCCCGGCCAGGAAGGCATCGACCACGTGCCGGGTCACGGCATGCACCACTTCGGGATGCGTATACATGCGCACGAAGTAGTTCTCCATGCCCATGAAATCCGCGACATAGTGGAAGAACGGCGACCACATCCCCCCGCACCGGTACAGATCCCCGGCGGCGCGCAGCCGCGCCACGTTGGCAGAGAAGTCGAAATACTGCGGATCGGGCCAGGGGAACGCGTCCACCTCGGCCACGCTCTCGCAATCGCGCAGCGAGCCGCCAGTCGCCAGTCCCGGTTCGCGGGATCCCACCTCGAACAAAGCCCGACCTTCGGGATGCTGGTAGCCACTGGCAG
>JABGQJ010001131.1 GCA_018648945.1 Victivallales bacterium | reverse complement strand
CTGCCCCCTCTGCAGTATGCCGACATTCCTGGCCTACACCACTGCCCGCCATGGCGACGGCGTCAATACGCTGTATGTGGGCGGCAACGTCAGTCGAGTGTCCTACAATGGGCTGAGGAGCAACAACGAGGACTGTTGGGGACATAGCAGCCGCTGACCCGTACGGGTCTCGTCGTTCATGTCTGACCGGATGCCGCCGCCGTTGCTCCGTCTGACGCCTCTGCTGGTTGGTCTGGTCATGTCGCGGCCCTGCCGAAGGGCCTCACGCTGGCGGCCCGCGTCTCCCGACTGACCACACCTTCCTTCCCCTTCCCATCCGGACCGGCCGGTCTGCGTGGGATGAAGGCGGGAGCTTTCGCGTGTATAGTTCGGGCCACTCACGAGCCAACAGGACCACGCGATGCCACCGAATCTGAAATATCTCGAAGGGCGCAAGTTCTGCGTCGTCTTCATCAAAGTGCTTGATGCAGCCACCGAGAAGGTGCAGTTGCAGTGTCTCCGAGGACGCGCGAGCGTCGAACCCGGACGGCTGACCGTGGTCCATGAACAGGGCGGCATGTTCACCGTGCCCAGTTCCGCGCTGCCCAACATCCTGCCAAGCGACGGGACCGCGTTGCTTCAGGATGCAGAGTATTTCGTGCTTGTGAAGACCGACGAGAACATCGTGTTCGCCTCAGCTGGCGAGTGATCGTCTCCTCTTCCCTCATATATGGAGTTTAGTCCCATGCAGGTCATCCGTTACGGCGAAACCGATTTCGCCCAGAAGCTCGCCCCGCTAATGGATCGAACCGCCTTCGATCCCGAGATCGAGAAGAGCGTGGCCGAGATCCTGCACCGGGTCCGCACCGAGGGTGATAGCGCCGTCGTCGAGTACGCCAAGACGTTCGACCGGGCCGACCTGACGCCCGAGACGTTCCGGATCACCGATGCCGAGATCACGGCCGCATGCGACGAACTCAGTGACCGCACGAAGGCATCCATCCGCCAGGCCTGCAGTCAGGTCAAGGAGTTTGCCGCCCAACGCATTCCCGAGCCCTGGTCCTATTCCCCCCGGCCAGGGGTGACGGCGGGCGAACGCTTCGCCCCACTCGACCGCATCGGCGCCTATATCCCCGGCGGTACCGCGCCACTGATCTCTACCGTGATCCACACCTGCGCCATTGCGGCAGCGGCAGGGGTCCGGGAAATCGTGATGGTCACTCCCCCTGGTCCGGCAGGCAAGGTGCACCCCGCCATGCTCTTCGCGGCCTCAGAGGCAGGCGTGACCGAGATTTACCGCCTGGGTGGGGTCTACGGCATTGGGGCTCTGGCCTTCGGCACGGATACTGTGCGCAAGGTGGAGAAGATCGTCGGTCCCGGCAATGCCTATGTCACCGCCGCCAAACGCCAAGTCTACGGTTACGTGGCCCTCGACCTGGTCGCCGGTCCCTCCGAGATCATGGTCATCGCCGACGAGACCGCCGAAGCCCGCTTCATTGCGGCAGACATGCTGTCCCAGGCCGAGCACGGCTCGGGCCGCGAACAGGCCGTGCTGCTCACCACCGACGGTCCCCTGGTCGATCAAGTCGCCGCCGAACTGGAGACCCAGGCCGCCAAGCTCAGCCGCAGTGAGTGCGTGCGCCAAGTGTTGAACAATGGCGTCTTCCTCATCCAGGTCGAGGATCTGGGCCAAGCCGCAGATCTGGCCAGCAGCTATGCCGCCGAGCACTTGGAGATCATGACTGCCGAGCCAGGAGCACTAGCTGAGAAGATCACTGCTGCCGGGGCCATCTTCCTGGGGCCATGGACGCCGGAGCCCGTCGGCGATTTCGTCGCAGGCCCCAGCCATGTCCTGCCCACCGGCGGCGCGGGACGCTACTTCAGCGGCCTGACAGTCGAGCAGTTCTTCCGCCGCATGAGCATGATGGAATACGACCAGACCGCCCTGATGCGCGAACTCGATGCCATCACCTCCTTCGCCGAAAACGAAGGGCTTGATGCGCATGGTCGCAGCGCCTCCCTTCGCGGGGAGTAGGGGAAGAGTGGAATAGTGGAATGATGGGATGATGGAATAGTGGAATAGTGGAGTAATGGGTAGTGAGGATCGGACGAATCTGTCGAATCGGACGAATCGGGCTGGTTCCTCAGTGACCTGCAATTAGTGTCTTCGCCGCCGCCCTTCCCCCA
>JABGQJ010001130.1 GCA_018648945.1 Victivallales bacterium | reverse complement strand
AACAGCAATATTATTAGTTGCTACATTTCGGCCCGCTTTGTGCTCAGAACCCCATTTCGCCGGGGAAGTCGGGCTAGACTCCACCCGCATCCCGAGCCCCCGTCCGGTCCCGCCGGGCGGGGGCTTCCTTTTGGGATGGAGTAGCCACAGAAGACGAACACCAAACACCGAACACCCAGCACCGAACCCTCGGAGTGGGGAATCACGGGGCGTCGCTGCGATCTGGTGTTCGGGGGCCGGTGCCTGCCCGGTCCAACCGGGCGACGCGCAGGCCAGCCACATCTAATCCGACCCGGCGGGGTCCAGGACCTCGGTGCCGGTTTCGGCCGCAAGTTCGGCCTCTTCCTCGGCTGTGGTCGCGATGACGGCATGGGTCCATTTCCCGCGCGCAAACACCCAGATGGTGATGATCGCGCAGATCACATTCGAGAGCCCCATGCCCGTGTAGACACCCATGCTACCCCACCCCATCACGGTGCCAAACAGGTAGGCAAGGGGCATGCGGAAGGCCCATTGGCGCAGGAGCGAGATCACCATCACCGGTCGGGTGTGACCGGAGCCGTAGAAGGCCGAACTGAGCACCATGATCACGATGAAGAAGTAGTTAGAGAGGGGCACGATCAGAAAAAAGCGTCCCGCTTCCTGGATGACCTCCGGGTCGTCCACGAAGAAACGGGCAACGAGCTGCCCCTGCCAGACCATGAGCGCGTAGGGAATGGCCGTGCCAAGGGCCACGATCAGCACGCCAAGCAGCACGGCGCGGCGGGCGCGATCCGGCTTCCCTGCCCCGAGGGCCTGGCCGACAATCGGGGCCGCCGCCGTGGCCATGGCGTGGCCGGGGATGGACAGGAAGTGGGTCATCCGGAAGCCGATGGTGAAGGCGGCGATCACGGACTTCCCCAGACCGTTGATGAGCGTCTGAAACGCCATGTAGCCAAAGGAATTGCTGCCCATGCTCACCCCCGCCGGCAGGCCGATGCGGACGATCTGGCGCAGCATCGGGCCATGGGGCTTCAGGTCGCCTGGAGTCAGCTTCAGCCCGGAGCGCCCTCGATGCAGCAGGACCAAACACGCCATCGCAGCGCTGAACTGCGAAAACACGCTGGCCACGGCAGCGCCCTGGACACCCATGTCGCACCAGAAGATCAGAATCGGGTCGAGAATCAGGTTCAGCAAACTCGCGAGAGCGCTGATGTAGACCACGGTGAGGGTGTCGCCCAGCGCCCGCATCGTGGCCCCATAGGCCACCGTGCAGGCCATGAACGGCGTGCCGAGAATGAAGATGCGCAGATAGCCGTCGGCCACATCCGCCACATTGTCCGGCACGCGGACGAATCGCAGCAGGGAACGGGTGAAGGGGAAGATGAGTCCCGCCAGGACCACACTGACCACAAACAGCAGAAGCAACGTCTGGCCTGCGGCTCGGTCGGCCTCGTCATGACGCCCGGCGCCGGTGAACTGCGCCACCAGAGCAGCTCCCCCATTGCCGAAGCCGATCGCGAGCGCAAAGACGATGAACACGAAGGGCATGCTGACGCCCGGCGCGGTCAGTGCCAAGGGGCTTAGCTTGCCGAGCCAGAAGGCATCGGTCAGGTTGTAGACCGCCTGGACGGACATCTGCGCCATCAGCGGCGCGGACAGCAGGAAAAGAGTCCAGCCAAGGGACCCCCTGGTCAGGTCGCGCCGACCTCCTGGCCTGGGCATTGGGTCTGGCATGGAACGTCGGCTCTCCGGGGGTGGGCGGACCATCCGATCTTGCACGGAGCCCCGAACATACGCCGCGCCCCGCCTAGGCGCAAGACCTGACCAATACCGAATCCCATCTGTTTGACGACGCGTTCAGGAACGTCGCCGCCCTTCAGCCTGCGACTCGGGCCAGGGCTCTCCCCCACCTGACCCGTTGGCCATGCACGAAAGCCGGGCTACGGTTACCGAGCCCCGCGCAGGGGTGGAGATCGCGTGGGTTCCTGGTCATGACTTCACATCTGTCTGGTATGGGTGACGCCGATGACGAATGCTTCGAAGTATGCACAACGTGTCTGGACGCTCTGTCTTCTCCTGGCGTGTTGCAGTTCCATCGTGGCCGGTGAGATGGCCCGGGACGTCATGCGGCTGGCCAAGCGGGACCACGGACTCTGTGCCATCATCGGCACAGGTAGCTCGGAG
>JABGQJ010000113.1:3428-14997 GCA_018648945.1 Victivallales bacterium | reverse complement strand
GACGAACGAACGGTCGTGCCGGTAGCCTGCGTCGATGTATTGCTGCCAGGGCGGGTAGCGACCCGTGCCGCCGCTCCAGTAGGGGTAGTGGAAGACATTGATTAGCGTGCGGATGCCCCGTTGTCGGCATTCATCCAGCACCCAACTCAGGCTCTCCAACGAGTAGGGCGCGATATGACCGCCCGCATCCAGGAAGGACTCGTGCGGCGTGACGTTGGGTGCGAGCCGGATCACCTCGAAGCCGTTTTTGGCGTGTTCGTCTAGAATGGTGGCGAGATGCTGGCGGCCCAACGTGCGGAGCTTGATCAGCTGGACCCGCTTCCGGTCCTCTTCGGGCAGGGCTTCGTAAGCGGCGGTGCTGGCGATGATCCGCCGGTCTGGCTGGTTGGGATCCAGCGTGGGCACCCAGGCTAGTAGGTCGCCAAGAAGGCTGGGAACGGCCTTGCCGCCTGGCAACTGGTAACCCGCCTTGCCGGGCACATGGCGGGGGAAGTCCGGCTTGGCGACCACCACCAGCAACCGCGTCCTGGATCCGGGGCCTTCCGGTCCGTTGGCCACCAAGTCGAGCCAGTGCCGGCCCAAGGCGAGGGCAGGGAGGACAGCGGTGAAGACACCGTTCTCGCCATGGTCCAGGTCCGCGTGATTGCCGTTCCAGCTTGCCGCCACCTGGCAGGTACGTCCCAGCTCGCCAGCGCCAGTGGCCAGGATGGCAGAGATCCGGATGCCCTTGGCAGCCTGCGACGGGCTGCGCACGAGCGGCACACTGGTGATCAGTGCGCCGTTGCCGGTCAGAGCCAACTTCACCTGGCAACGGCTTTCGCTTGCCGCGCCGCCGCGTTCCTGGTGGATGTAGACGCCGATTTCGCCGTACTGATGTTCTGCCAAGCCGTACTTGGCGAACAGGGGGCGCAGATCCAGCTTGCCGGAGAACGGTTCGGTGCTGGCTTCGGTCTGGAGGATGCGGATGCCCTTGCCGAGGTAGGGACAGGGGAGGGTCACTTCGAGGCTGCATGCACCTCCCTCCGGCTTCAGTCTGTACTCCAGGAAGGGGTGCTGGCGGAGGCACCACTGCAGACAGCGCAGGGCGACTTCGTCGGGGCCGTCCAGGTCGTTCGGGCGCACGAACTCGGAGGTGTTCGTGTCCACTGCCGCAAATCGGCAACCTCGGTTGACTGACCAGTCGGCAGCGGGCTTTGCGCCGGTCAGACGCACCTGGGGCGCGCCATCGTAGGCCAGCGCCGCGCCATCGGTCTTGACCCAGCGCATGGTGCGGTTGAAGGCCATGGCTTCGCGGGTGCTGTAGCCGCGCACTTCGCTGTCGCGGTAGGTCTCCATGGTTCCCTGGTGTACTCCTCGGGCCTCCACTCGCAGGTTGTCGAAGCGGGATGCGCCTCGGTTCTGGGCGTACTCGTCAGGCGGCTGTTGGGGCTCCTGGTTGTGATAGAAGCCCACCGTGCAGAGCAACCCCGCCGTGCCAAAGCGTCCGCTCGCGGTCCAGGTTGGCTCCTTGCGGTCGCGGGGACAGACGGTCAGCTTGGCGTGGTGATCCCTCCCCACCTCCAGTCGGAAGCGATACCAGGTGCCCACCGTGTAGTGGGTGTCGGGGACGAGGCGCGCATTGAAGGCTATCAGATTGCCCTGCGGCTTCCCGCAGAAGCCGACTCGCCCCAGCCGACCGAAGGCGTCGCGCAGGAACAGCCCCCCCCGGTAGAAGTGAGGCGAGTCCGCCTCGGTCATCTGGTCCCATTCCACCGTCAGAGGCAGTTTGAGGACCACCGGTGTCTCGGCCCAGGCGTGCTTGCCAGCGGCCTCGGCCCGCATGTCGAGCTGCAGGGCGCCGTCGTTCACCACGGCCCGGCCCGCGCCCCGTGCCTCCAGGCGGCACTCGCCCAGCTTGGTGAAGTCCGCCTGGAAGGTCGCGCCGGTTGCCGCCAACGCGGTCATGATCGCTACCGCCATGAGTCGTCGCATCGTCGTCTCCGATGGGTGGGTGCCCCTACCATCGTGCAACGGTTCGGCGGTGTCCATGCTTGGGTGGGACGGACGGAGGGGACGGGAATCAGGATTCCTGGATCCCGTCGGCCTTGCGGAGCTTGGTCCAGAGATTGTGCAGCCCATCGGCGCGCAGGAAGAGGAAGAGGCCCAGCAGGAGCGTGATGACGGCTGGTACGACACCGATGAGCTTCTGGACGATGGCTGGCTCTCCCCCAACGTCTCGCCCCAACTTCTCCGAGTAGATCCAGCAATGGAGGATGCCCCTCACAACATCAGGCAGTCCCTTGGCAATGAGAACGGCCCCGAGGATGCTGAAGGCCAGGACATGCATGGTCTTCGCGTCCACGTCCAGGGCGATCTCCGCATCGTCACCGGGGACGAGCCGCCGCGCGATTGGTTCGGCGAGCAGCACGAGTGTTAGGGTGAAACAGAGCAAGATCAGTGAGGGCACTACGAGAGCAAGGTACGCTCGCGCTTTCCCTTCGGTCGCACCGGATGCGGCCACGAAGGCGACGGAGGAGGCAATGTGCGGGAGGACAGCAAAGGCTCTAGGTAGGAGCACAATCCCAGTTACCCTCAGGGCCAGAGCGGTTGCGCTTCGTGCATTCATGCCTCTTGTCCTCCTTGGTGGTGAGATGCTGTGCATTCCGCCAGCTGGCTACAACGTACAGGGCTCGGACCGTGCGAGCAAACGCCGCTCCCTCCCCGCGCTTGTGCGGGGTGAGGTGGATGGTAGACTAGGGGAAATGGACTCCCTCATCCCGGAGACGATGATGAAGCGCTCTGCTTGTGCTTGGTTTGGCCTGTTGGTGTCTGTGATGGCAGCCGAGAAACTGCCGGTGGAGTTCGAGCGGGCGGGCTGGGAGCCGCGTCCGTCATTCCTTCCCAATGCCACGAGCCGTCCGGAGGTCGTCCATGCCGACGGGGTGACCACGTTGCGTGTGATCGAGTCGGGGAAGGGAATGAAGTTCTCGCTGCCGTTGGAGGGGTTCCGGACAGCGGATCGGAGCTTCCTCGTCTTCCGCTACAAGGCCCGGAATCTGGCGGGGGGCTACGCGCTATGGCTCTACGACGGGGTGCCGGGGGGGCACGTGCTGGTCAACGTGAACAAGCTGCGCCAAGACGGCGAGTGGCAAGTGGCCGCGATCGATCTGTTCGGGACGGGGGCGAAGGGGTTGGGGCGCGAGTTCCTCACGGAGGTGCAGTGTCGCGACGAGGCCGCTTGGATTGCCTTTGACTGGATTCGCCTGGCGGACGAGCCACCGGATGGAGCCCAGGTGTTTGGCGCGGTCAAGGTGGTGCCCGATGCGGTGCTGCGCCCGGCGACCATGCCGGGGCTGAAACCCCAGCCCAGATGGCTCAGCTACCAATCCCCCGAGTTCTCGGCCCAGAGCGAGGCCGAGGGACTGCATCTACGCGTGACCGGGGCGGGCAAGGGCATGAAGTGGTCCCTGCCGTTGCCCAAGCCGCTGGATCTGGAGCCCTATCGGTATGCCGCCGTCCGCTATCGGGCGCGGGGCGTGCGCAGGTATGGGGACTATCTCGTCTGGCTGGCGGACGAGGCAGGCGGCGTGGCCGCGAACTTCAGGAACCTGATCTCGTTGACCGATGTCCAGTCCGACGATCAGTGGCGGGTGGCGATCGTGCCATTGGCCAAGCGGTTCCCGGTGGTGGAGATCGCTGTGCAGAACGTGAGCGAGGGCGAATCGTCGGACATCTGGCTGGACGAGATCCGGTTCTCCGTTCGCCGCCCCCGCTACGCTGTGGCGAAGCTCTGTTCGGTCAAGAGACTGGCGGCCATGCCGGAGGGCTTTGCTGCCGTGCCGCTTGGCGTGCCAGCGGTCAAGGGCCCCGCCCGTTCCCGCCACTACAGCCTCGTTGACTGGTTTGCAGACGGCGTGCAGAGCGTGCATGGCATCCCCTTTGCCATCGCCGACGGCAAGGCCAGGGAGCTTTCGGGAATGGGGTCCATCGAGCTGCCGGTGGGGCAGACGGCTGGCGAATTGTATGTGCTGATGGCCGCCGAACCGCCGGAGATGGACTACGCCCGTATGAGCAAAGGCAAGCCCATGATCTCTTTCGCCAACCCCGAGCGGTTCCGCTTTGCGGTCGTCTACGAGGATGGTGTCCGGGATGAGATCTTCCCTGCTTCGGTTGGGACGCGGACGTACGAGGTGAAGCGAGGGCTGGATGTCTACGTGTTGGGCGGTCTGCGCGACGCGCCCATTCAGAAGCTGGAAGTCGTCTCGTGCATGGAGAGTGCCCGATTCCTCGTTGGCGGTGTAACTGCCAATAGCGACGAACCCAGGACCGCGCTGCCGGCAGTCCTGGCTCTCCCCTCGCCTGTGGACCCGGTACCCGAGGCGGCGGGGGCTGGTTCCGTGTCGGCAGTGGCTGGCGGATTCTACATCGAGAATGACCTGATCGAGATGACCCTCGCGGTCGGCCCCGGCCTGCAGCTCAAGGCCCTGAGCACGCCTTGTCTGTTTGGCGAGGAACTGAAGCTGACGCCCGGGTCGCTGTTCGAGGTCGGCATGGGGGACACCACGGTCACTTCGGCCGAGATCACGGTGGGCAAGCCAGTCGTCACCAACGCGGATGGGCTGGGCACGCTGACTGTGCCTATCGACGCGCGTCCCCAGGGCGTCCCCCTGGCTGGCGAGTTCGTGGCGGAGCTGGGTGAGAAGGGCGGCATTCGGCTGCGTCTGAATCTGCGGAATGTGGGTGAGAAGACGATGGTGCCGCGCGTGCGCTTCCCGCTCGTGCGCGACATTCGCATGGGGTCGGTTGAGGAGACGTGGTACCTCTATGCCCGGAAAGGCGGCGTGATTAGCAATCGCCCCTTCCACGAACGCAAAGCATCCGGCGGGGAGTATCCGTTGCAGGTGCTGGACGTGTTCCGCGCCGATGGCGGCGGGGTGGCCATGCTGACCGAGGATACGGTGGGCTCCTACCGGTTCTGGGAGTTGGCCAAGGACGAACAGGGCGTGGACATCGGCATCGACTACTGGGAACGCGAATACGCCCCCGGTGAAGCCCTGGAGACTGTCCCCACCGTGCTTCGTGCCCACACCGGTGACTGGCGGCGAGCGCTGGCCCTGTACCGCGAGTGGGTGCAAACCTGGTACCGGGCCCAGAGCCCGCGCCAACCGTGGATGCAGGACGTCTATTACTACCAGCAGACCGTCATCGGGCGCATCCGTGACCGCCAGACCGGTGCCTGGCGGATTCCTGAGACGATCCAGACGTATCGCGACTACTTCGGCTGCCTTGACTATCTACATATCTTCGACTTCGGCGCGTCGCCAACCTACGGGCGAGTGGGGGATTACAGCCACTACGAAGAGAACGGTGGGTTGGCTGGCATGCAGAAGGCCTTCCGCCAGGTTCAGGACAGCGGCGTGCGCCTCGGACTCTACATGGAGGGCTACCTCTGCGACGAGCGCTCCGTCTGGGGCAGGGACCGCGTCTCGTCCCTCGACATTCGCAAGCAGGATGGCAAGCCCCTGCTCTGGCCGGGCACGCCCAGCGAACACATGATGTGTACGGCCACGGCCGGTTGGCGCGAGCACCTGGCCAAGACCTACCAGCGCGTGGCCGGCGAGCTCAAGCCGGACGGCCTCTACATCGATCAACACGGCTTCACCAACACCTGGAAGACCTGCTGGAGCCGCGAGCATGGGCATCCCGTGCCCTACGGCCCGCTGATCGGCGAGCGGGACACGGGCCGGGCGATCCGCGCGGGGGTGCCACAGGGCATGGTGACCATCACTGAGGAAGTCCCGAACGACATCAACAGCCAGTACCAGGACGCGGCTCTCGGCTACTCCGTGGCCCAGGCCGACCCCGCTCAATCCCCGCACCGCATCGATCTGTTTCGCTTCGCCTTTCCTGACTTCAAGGTATTCCAGCTCACGCAATACAACCCCTTCATCGAGGGTGGTTGGCAGCGGCTCAAGTTCCCCTTCCTCAACGGTGAGGGGTACTGGCTCCACGGGATGACCTCGCGCACCTACTGCGAGGACGCCCACCAGTTCCTGCGTGCCGCCTTCCGGATTCTGCACGAGAATGCCGCCGCCTTCCGTTCAACGGACGTGCACCCCCTGGTCGCCACCCGCGCTCCGCTGGTCTACGCCAACGAATTCCGCGCCAAGGACCGGATTGTCTGGACCTTCTTCAATGCGGGCTACCAGACCCATCGCGGTCCCGTTCTCCGCCTGCCGCACCAGCCGGGCAGGGTCTACACGGATGCCTTCCGCCAAACGGCAGTCGAGACCAAGATTCGTGGCAAGCGTCGCCCCAAGGCCACCTTATCGCTAGAGCTCGGCCCCCGCGCCGTCGGTTGTATCGTGGCACGGTCCGCGGAGGCGGTGCCATAGGCACTACTTCGCGGGCAGGCAACGGGCGAGGTCGAAGGCATCCTCGATGCCGCGACCTTCGTGCTCCTTCTGCCATCGCTTGGCGTGCGGGTGCTTCTGGAACCAGGTCTTGACGAAGGGCGTTTCCGCCTTCGCCAGCCAGCCTGCCAACTCTTCGCGCATCTCGGTCCGGACGTCTGCCAGGGCGGGATCGGCGATCAGGTTGACCATCTGCAGTGGGTCGGCCTGGCGGTCGTAGAGGCACCACTCTTGCTCGCGATCCGGAGCCCACTTCCGCCATTTCTCGCGGTTACCGAGGCGGGTTTTTCCCTTGACCGAGTACATGTACTTGTGGGTGATGACGGTGCGGTGGACCGGGCAGGCCGGCGACTTGTTGTTCATGTTCGACGGATGGCACACGAGGATGGACCGAGGCGTGGGCGCGTCCGGCGCGCCGGTGACATTGGCGGCGTGATTCACGCCAGGGCTGTCCGCCAGGTACTTGCCGGATGTGCCTGTCAGCTTGGGCGCGAGCCCCGCGAGACCGCAGACGGTGGGTAGGATGTCGATGGACGAGAAGAGGGCCGTGACGGCCCGGTCCCTCTTGGCGGCCGGGATGCCGTCTGGCCATTCGACCAGGAAGGGGACTCTGGAGGATTCGTCATGCGGCCAGCGCTTCTGGCCACCGGGGACGCCCTGCGCCCCTCCCATGCCTCCGTGATCGGAGGTGTAGACAAGGATTGTGTTCTCCGCCATGCCCAACTCTTCGAGGCGACTCCGGATGCGCCCGATCTGCTCGTCCACGGCGGTGACGCTCACATGGTAGTCGTGGACCCATTTCCCGTTCCGCTTCCCGTCGTTCTTGCGGTACTCGGGGTCGCCCAGCTTGCGGCAGGCGGCCTCGATGTGGGGCGGATAGGTTGGCTTGCCCTTCTTGCGGAATGGCCCGTGCGGATCCTGAAGGGAGAGCATCAGAAACAGGGGCTTGTCCGGGGTCGCCTTGCGGTGCTGTTCCAGGAGGATCAGAGCCTGGTCGGTCTCGCCCACGATCTTGTAGGGGAAGGACTGGTCGCCCTTGATGCCCGTGTAGCGGGCATCCTTGTGCCAGTCCAGCCCCCTGCCTTTGCCGAAGGGATTGCCCGCACCATGGGCGCTGTATTCCATCGCCGAGTGATCCTCGTTGCCCCATGTGCAGGCGGTATCAAAGCCGTAGTCGACAGATCGGGCTGGGTCACCCAGATGCCATTTCCCGACGTAGTGGGTCGCGTAGCCTGCGTCCCGGAACAGCCAGCCCATCGTCGCGCCCTTCGAGGTGGCCGCGTCGGGGCGATCCTCCAATGACATGTGATTGGCGATGAAGCCCTGCTGCCACGGCCAGCGTCCGGTCATAAGGATCGCCCGGTAGGGCGAGCAGATCGGCAAGGTGCTGTAGCAGTTGCTGAAGGATACGCCCCGCTCAGCCATCGCGGCCAGATTCGGGGTCTGGGCCTTGGGAGTTTCGGTGAAGCTCATGCTACACCAGCGGTGCGTGTCGCTGAACACAAAGAGCACATTGGGGGTGGGCGGCATCGGTTTCCTCGCTGCTTCCTGCGCATGCATCTGGGTCAACGGCAAACCAAGCGTGGCAGTGGCACCCATCGCGATGAAGTTTCTTCGATGCATGTCTGATCCATCCCTGCCCTGATCTATCCATGAGCCATCTACTGCAACCCGCGACCGCGCGCAATCCCATCTCGCAGAGCGGGACCAACACCGACCGTGATGTGCCTAGTTGGGACCGGGAGAGAGGGCTCGGCAGCCCTACTCGCCCGGTTCCCAGTGGGTGCCGCTGAGATCAAGGAAACGCTGCTGGAGGATCAGCTCGCGCGCGCCTTGGCGCTGCTGGAGGAGAGCCCGCAGGTCGCGCACCTCCGCCTCCAACCGGTTCATCTCGATCAACTGGTTCTGTTGGGAGCTTTGGAAGCACTTCTCAAGCGCCAGACGAAGCTCCTTCCGCGTCTTGAGCAGGCTTTTGTGCCCGACACTGCCGGGCTTGGATGAGGAAAGAGCAAGGGCCGTCACGCGGCGCCCGAGCTCGCGGGCCTTGCTCTCCGCCTGTTCCAGTTCCAGCAAGCGCCCGTACTCCTCGGGATTGCGCTGGCGAAGCTCTTCCAGGTCGAGGTAGTGCTGGGCCATCGCCAGGAGCGATTCCTGGGACTTGCTCGCACTTGTCTTGCAGGCGCGCTCGAACTGCTGGATGCGGTCGGGCGCGTAGCGTTTGTAGAATCCCCAGAGCGCGTTGGGTTTCACCTTGGGGTGGTTCGCCACAAGAACACGAAATGCCGCCTGGCGGTTGTGAACCGCCCGGCGATCCGGCGGTGCCGGAGGTGTTTGGGCTCTGGCTACGCCCGCAAACAAGACCAGCAACACCAAGCCCTGTCGTGTCGACCAACCGGGGCTAGACACGGTCGGGAGCCGGCTGGAATGCCACATGCCACGCGCCCTCTGAGGTGAAAGGGCCAAAGTCCCGTTCGAGAAGGCGTTTGAGGGACTGGCGGCGACTTTCGAGACTGCTGCGCAGCCGCTGCATGTTGCGCTGCACGGTGGCGGCAGGCACCATGACCGCTGGCGGCACCGGGCCGGCGGGAGCGACGGCACCTTCAGCCGGCCCAGCCTGCACGTCACGGGTTGTCACGTCCGCAAGAACGCCACCGGCGGATTCACCGCCCCGCAGCCAGGACTCAACCCGAAGCCGCAAGCGGGCCGCCCGTTCGCCGGGGAGCAGGCCTGCTCCGACGACGAGAAGGGCAAGGAAACAAGCCGCCCGCATCCCCCAGATCAGCACATGGTTCGGGGCCCGGCGGTTCCTGTGGTTGCGCGCTGTTGCCAGCAACTTCTCGACTTCGTCGCGCCCCAGGTGCTGACGCTCCTCGGAAGCCTGGCGTTCAAGATTCTCGAGGATGAAGATCTCGGTGCGACAATCCGGACAGGACCGGCAGTGGGCTCGCCACTCGGCCGCAGCCGGGCTGTCGAGACCATCACGGAACGCCCGTTCCCGGATTTGGTCACACTTGGGCTTCATACGTCTTCCATCGCTGACGCATCAACTGCACGGCCCGGTGCATCCGCCAGAGGGCGGTGCCCTGCGGGATGCCGAGGATAACGGCGATGTCCTTGAACGGCACCCGACCGTCGATCCGCAACTCGACGACGTCGCGGATGTCCTTGGGCAGTTCCTCCACCAATTCGCGGATCATGTGGAGATCATCCTGGGCGGCGAGCGTAGTCAGGGGAGTGCCTTCGGCGCGGGCCTCCGGCATCTCGTTGTCTTCTTCCTGAATCTCGAATTTGCGTCGCCGGCGCTTGTCGATGGCCAGGTTCCGGGTCACCCGGAAGAGCCACGGGCCGACGCTGTCGCAGATCAGTACGCGCGGTGGCTTGGAGATGAGCTTGAGGAACACTTCCTGGCACACATCTTTCGCCAAGTCGATGCTGCCAATGTAGCGCGCGGCATAGGAAATCAGACGCGTCTCGTAGCGACGGAAGAGCTCCTCGAACGCAGTCGTGTCCCCATCGCACATCCACTTGACGAGTCTTTTGTCCGTTGCCTCGCTCAGGCGGTCAAGTGCGTCTTGGCCAGCAAGTAAACCAGATGCGGATGTTTGGGCAGGCACAGGCACGGTTCCTTAGAGAGGATGTCGGAAAGTCAGCGCTGTTAACCCAGGTAACGGGTTGGCAGGCAGTTCTATTGGATCACTGATCGGGAAAATGCACGGGGACAGTCCAGCCATAGGGGTCGGGTATGTCGCCAACCTGGATGGCCCGGTAGCGCGTGTAGATCTTCTCGAAGACCGGGCCGCATCCCTCCTGCGGGCCGACTCGCACGACCCGTTCGTTGCGCACGATCTCGTTCACGGGGGTGATCACCACGGCGGTGCCGCAGGCAGCCACTTCGGCAAAGGACTCCACCTCGGAGAACTCGATGGGTCGGACTTCGACCCGGTGCCCAAGGTCCGCAGCGATCTGCTGGAGGCCCTTGTTCGTGATGCTGGCCAGGATGGAGCTGGACTGTGCGCTCACGTAGGTCCCGTCCTGGGTGATCGCGATGAAGTTGGACGTGCCGAACTCCTCGACGTAGCGGTGTTCTCTGGCATCCAGGTAGAGTTCCACGGGGAATCCCTTGCCGTGGGCCACATGGTGGGGCTCGAGGCTGGCAGCGTAGTTGCCCGCCACTTTCGCATTGCCCACACCCTGAGGGGCGGCCCGGTCGTAGTTCTCCAGCACGATGGCTCGCACGGGAGTCAACCCGCCCTTGTAGTAGGCCCCCACCGGAGTCACCAGGACCAGGAAGACGTACTCGTCCGCGGGGCTCACGCCAATCTGTGGCCCGGAGCCGATCAGCAGTGGGCGGATGTAGAGCGAGCCACCCGTGCCGTAGGGGGGCACGAACTCGCGATTCGCTTTGACTACTCGCTGGCAGGCATCCAGGAACAGTTCCTCGGGCGGTGCCATCATGCGGAGGCGCCGGGCGCTGACCGCCATGCGGCGGGCGTTTTCCTGAGGCCGGAACATGCGGATCTGGCCGTCCCGGCAGGTGAAGGCTTTCAGACCTTCGAACACTGCCTGCCCGTAGTGCAGGGCGGTGGCCGCGATATGGATCTGCAGATGGGGTTCGGCAACGAGTTCGCCCTCGCTCCACGCCCCATCGCGCCAGACATAGCGGATGTGGGCGTTGGTATCCATGTACTGAAAACCGAGGCTCTGCCAGTCAATGTTCATCTCGGACATGGTCCTCTTGTGCAGAAACAGCGCGCTCCCGGGCGCCCGATGAGCGTTCCGGAAAATCCCACTAATCTAAGTGGTTTCGTGCTCGTGCGCAAGGCCTCCGTCGACTCGGGCCTGCGAACGGGAAAAAGAGGGGGCGGGAACCAGCTGTGCTGTTCCCGCCCCGATTGGGCCACCACCCGGACCACAGACGCTACTCTTCGTCTTCTTCCTTCTCCTTCTCCACAAGCGCGGACGCAGGCACCTTGACCTTGTCGATGCTGCCTTTGATCTTGTCCATGGTCTTCTTGGCGATGCCCTTGACTTCGAGCAGGCCATCCAAGGTCTTGTACGGGCGTCCGGCGATGATACTCACGGCGAGTTTCTTGCCCACGCCGCGGAGTGCGCGCAGAGCCTTTGCGTCTGCATTGTTGACCATGATCAGCAATTCGTCCTCATCCTCGATGAGAACC
>JABGQJ010000113.1:0-3329 GCA_018648945.1 Victivallales bacterium | reverse complement strand
GTGGATTTCCCTTTTGCCAGTGTGCCAGGGCCGGCAAGGCAGGCGCACGCGACCAACACAGCAAGCAGGGACATCGAGATACGGCGGAACAGCACGCACAAAACAGTCATAATGCTTCCCTTTTGGGGTTGGGGGTTCCGGGCCCGACGAATGCCGGGCCATCTCCTCGGGGGTGGCGGAGGACCGGGACACCGTACCATATAGAGGAATGTAGACTGCAATGCAAGCGGAAACGGGAACGAATTCGCCTACAGTCCGCCGGAAATCTCCAGCACGGTCCCGGTGATATAGGCAGCTTCCTCGGAGGCAAGGAACAGAACCGCCTGGGCGATCTCCTGCGGTTGAGCGAAGCGCTTCATGGGTACGCTGTTCCTGTAGGCCTTGAGCTGCTCGGGGGAGAGCTCGCCAATGAACTCGGTATCGACAAAGCCAGGCGACACGCAGTTCACCGTGATTTTGCGTTTTGCGACTTCCTTGGCCAGTGATTTGGCGAAGGCTACTTGGCCGGCTTTGGAGGCCGCATAGTTGGCCTGCCCCGCGAACCCCATCCGCCCCGAAGGCGAGGTCATGTTGATGATGCGGCCATAGCGGTTGGTCATCATTGCCTGGACGGCGAATTTGCTCATCGCGTAGGTGCCACCCAGATTGGTGTCGAGCACTGCCTGCCAGTCCTGCAGCGGCAACATGCCGACGACGGCATCCCGCCGGATGCCGGCGTTGTTCACCAGTACCTGCAGCGATCCGTCGGTGCCCTCCAGTTCCCGGAAGAAGCTCTCGACCGCCGCATAGTCGCTCACGTCGACACAGTGCGCGGCCATGCGTTCCCGGTCGGTGAAGTCGGTCACAAAGGCCTCGGCCCGTTGGTGGTTGCCGCCGTAGATGGCCAGCACCCGGGCCCCGGCATCATAGAAGGCGCGGCTGACGGCCGCACCGATTCCTCGGGTGCCGCCCGTCACAATCACCGTCTGGCCGCCAAAGTCGAAGTCGATCATCTGTTTGGTCCCTGGTCTAGGCTATGGGCTGCTCGGGGCGGAAGCCCTCGCGGAAGACCGTAAGGTCGTCCGGTTTTCGGTAATTGAAAACCCAGACGGCAAGCTGGTTGCGCTCGGGCAGGTGACGGAGCCCGGCGTGGTAGCGGAAACACCAGCGCCCAATTTCCTCCGCATGTCCGATTGGGTAGCGCCGTTTGCGCCGCCAGGCGAGCGTCTCCGGCCCGTCTGCCGTGACGTGCAGTGCGGGGAGGGAACGACTGGTGTTCAGGGCGTTGGCCGCAAACTCCGCAAATGTCCCTCGCTCCCGAATGAGGTTCGCCAGCGAGAAGTGCCAGAGGCACAGTCGCCGCAGCCCCCAGCCGAAGATCAGGTGCTTGCGCCCGGCATCCAGCGACGAGCCGGTCAGTCGGAAGCGGCAGTCCAGCAGGAACGAGACATCGTAGCAGGCCCATGGAATCAGCCCGTCGTTGGCGAACTGGAAGCTGCGCGCGAGCAAGCGGAAGGCGGCTGCCGGCTCTTCGGTCGAGGTGGCGTCGAAGTGCAGGCGCAGGAAGACAAAGGGCGCCCCGGCCGCGACCGACTGGTGGTAGGCGATCACGAGTGTGCGCTGCTCTTCCATGCGGTAGAAGTGCCCGGTCCAGCCCAGCGCGTCGGTTGGCAAGGGATCGACCCGTTCGGCTAGATCCGAGAGGGATTTGGCGCGGTCCAGGTAGCGTTCCCGAACCGTCTCCACCTCCACGGCGCGCCGTGGATAGAGCCACTCGCACTCCAGGCGGACGGCAGCGGCATCCTCCATGGCGATCCGGGTCACCCCGCGGGTGGTTCTGTGTTCGCTGAGTTCCCAGCGACGCGGTACGTCGAAGGAGATCCCGTTCCAGGCAAAGCGGTGGTGGGAGGTGGCTGCCATGCGTTCAGTTCCCCAACGGGAAACGCAGCAGCCAATCCAGGTCGCGGGCTGGATCGACCGGGAGCCCCCGGGCGGTGGCGAGATATCGGGGCTCATTCAGGCCGTGCGCGGCCATGAGCAGGGAGCCGAGCAGTGCTTCGGGGTGCCAGCCGCCAAGTTGGGGATGGAGCCAAGGCACGCTCTCATCCACGTGGCTGCAGAGGAAGTCCGTTGCCGTCTGCAGGCTGCGCCCATCCACCGTCCGGTAGTGCCACAGGTTCAGGCCCACGTGCTCGCCAAGGCGACCGAGGACCAGGAACGCATTGAGGTTGTAGACCGAGTAGCTCCAGGACTTGGTGCGGGCCAGTTCGTGCGGCTGGCTGCCATCCGGCTCGATCTGTGAGGCAAGGCGCGCCTCGCCGACGCAGGCCAGGACTTCGGCCGCGACGTTCTGGTGCCCGACGAACAGCGCGAAGGCCGCCACTTGCGCGTCGTACCAGGTGCCATGGTTGTTTCGCGCCCGGCCCTCGTCCTGCCCGATCTCGCTCCCCAGCAACCATTCGATGTAAACATCGAACCACGCCTGGAGTCCTTCGTGATCGGCATCGGTCCAGTGAGGGGAAGGGCAAAGCAGCAGCACGCGGTCCACCAAATCGATGAGCCCGGTTGTGTCGATGATGCCTACACCCCGGCCTTGGCAGCGGCCGGGGATGGCCTGGCCGAAGTTCAGGTGGGAGTTCATTCGGGTTGCCGGGTCCAGGAACCAGGCGCGGAGCAGGCCGGCCGCCTGCTCAGCGTAGCGCTCGTCCCTGGTGAACCAGTAGGCCAGAGCGAGGGCCTTCACGGCCCCGTTCATGCGGCCCATGGCGACACTGTCCCCCGCCTTGCGTTCCGGGTTCACTTCGCCATCGCGCCGGATATAGGGCAGGCCATCCGCCTGCGCCGGGTCGGGCCACCAGTAGGGCCCCACGCTCAGGTAGTCGTGCTTGTCGCCGCTCGGGGGGACCGTTGAGTCATTGACGACCGAGAAGGGGCCGACCCGCAAGGCCCCGTCGGCCTCGGCCCGCAAGGCGCTGAGAGCCTGGCGGAGGGTCTCGTCTCCGGCCTCGACCCGTCGACGGACCTGGTTCATGCCTTGCAGTCGGCTAACCAGCAACTCGCCGGGCTCGGTCTCTTGGCATATGGACATGGCATCGCCCTCCATTTCCTCGCTATTCAGTCTTGGCCTCTGCGGCGTTCTTCTTGCTCTCCGCGATCGCGTCGCGGAGGGTGTCCACCACGCGCTTTGTGTGTGCCTCGCTCAACTTGCCCCGCCCGTAGTACAGAACCGTGCTCTGAGCGTCGAGCACGATCACGTCGTACCCGTGGTCCGCCAGTCCCCACCGCTTGACCAACTGCTTCTTGAGATCCTTCACGTACACCGCGCGGGGGTATTGCTTCTGCTTGGCTTT
>JABGQJ010001129.1 GCA_018648945.1 Victivallales bacterium | reverse complement strand
ACCCTCATCCGTGACCGTGATGGTACGCGGCTCCTGGCCGCCCTCGGCGATGCGACCTCAACCATCGTGCTCCCCAAACGTCACGATCTCGCCACCCGCCGCAAGATGGTCAATCACACGCACTACTAGGTGCGGGTGCCGACCACGAGAAGGCGGGGGGCATATCCGGGAATGGGTTGAGGTCGTAGCGGATTGTGGGTTGCTTCCCGCAGAGCTGCCACTCCATGAACTCCAGGAATGCGGCCCAGTCGGTGGGGCCATGCTGGTGGTCGCCCTCGCGGAACCAGCAGCCGATGCGCTCCTCCGCGCCCAGGAAACGGTACACTTCGCGGCCCGCCGTGTGCGTCTGCCAGGTGCCGGACGGATTGGCCCACAGGTCGCCCAGTCCGTCGGACGAGAGATACGCTCGTGGAGCGACGAGCGCCTTCAGGAAGTGCTGATCGAAGGGCAGCTGGTCTTCCCGACCGACGAATTCTCCCAGCTGTGGCCCGAACCAGTAGGGGATCATCCGGATGCTGTCCGCCAGCGCCTCGGATTCGGGGCCTTGGCAGTGGTAGGAGCCCGCGCCGCCAGACCCGGAGCCATTGGGCGCTGTCAAGGCGATTCGCTCGTCCGTCGCGCCAGCTAGCAACGCGGCCTTGCCGCCTCGCGAATGGCCTACCACCGCAATGGCATCGGGGCGGACGGAGCCCAGCGTGAGCAGGAAGTCCACGCATCGGTGGTACCCCCACGCCCATGCCGCCAGTGCCCCGAAGGTACTCTCGGGGTACGATCGATACAGCCCGGTGGTGCGGTCGGAGTTGTAGATATCCGGCGCGACCGCCACTCGACTGAATTGGGCGAGGATGAACCCGCGTTGCAGGATGTCCATGGTGAGTTCATCGGTGACGAACCGCCAGCAACCGTCCCCGTTCAGCACCACGGGGAACGGTCCCTTGCCGGCGGGTACAAGCACATCAAGTCGGAAGTGGAACGAGGGATCATCATCATTGACGATTCGGTACTGGGTGAACTGGGCATCCCCGAACCGCGCCTCCTTGTGGCTGTGCAAGGGCTCTCCCGTCACCCCCGAGGGCGTTGGCGGCAGCCCACCGTACTCGATATTCACGATCGACTCGGCCAGTTCCTGCCGACGTTTCCGCCAGTCGGCAACCGTCCGGACCTCGCGCCCATCCTCGAACCGGAAGAGATTCGGCAGTTCTGCTGGGTTCGGCCTGGTCATGGGGCTTTCCTTTCCTGGGGAACGGCTGCGGGTCCCTCGCATTCTCACGGGGCTCAACCTAGCGCTGGGATCGTGACCCGCAATCCCGGCGCGGGGCCATGCCGAGGCGCGTGTTGGCTTGCGTTCGGAGTGTAATCCCGCCATGTTCCCGGCTGCCTACTCATGACAGACCACGGACAGGACACGGAACCATGGATGCCTTGGCTCAGACATGCTGGGATCTTGACCTCTGCGGAGACTGGGAGTTCGGGTACACGACCGATCTCGATTCCGGCTCTCCGGCTCTCCCGGACCGGAAGGCATTCCAGGCTACCATGCCCGTTCCCGGCTACTGGGACGACCACCTCGGGGGGCTCCGCCCCTGCGCATTCTGGAGCGGGGCCCGCTTCAATCCGGTCCACCGTCCCCTCGACTACCCATTGGGGATGGACCCCCCAGACGCCTCGACCCCATTCCTGCTTGGGGTTGGTTGGTATCGCCGTCGGTTCGCCGCTCCGGCCGCCACCATCGGTGGGCGGACGGTCTTGCGGATTGGCGGGGTGAAGCTGGAGGCCTGGGCGTGGCTCAATGGCCAGTTGGTGGCCCATCATCTCGGGCATTCGACCAGCTTCGAGATCGATCTGGGACCCGACCTGCGGCCCGACGCGGAGAACGAGTTGGTGATCGCCGTTTCCAACTGCCGAACAGATCGGCTGGGCTGCGTGATTCGCGGCTGGAAGGGATTCAGCGCCGGGATCACGGGACCGGTCTCGCTGCACGGCACGGGGAGCATTCGCCTCGGCGACGCCTTCGTGCATCTCGGCCCGGACGGCCAGTTGCACTGGGAAACGGCCTTGGTTGGCGAGTTCTGCGGCGGCTTGGCGTTGGCCTACACGCTGACCGCCCCCGGGACCGGCGAGGTTCTCGTGCAGGGGACCAGGCAGCTGGACAGCACCAAGGCCTGTTGGT
>JABGQJ010001128.1 GCA_018648945.1 Victivallales bacterium | reverse complement strand
TTCCCACCCGGATGGGTCGGCCTATGGTGTGGGCGCCCAATCCGGCGATGTCGCTTTCCTTTTCCCGGGTCAGGGCAGCCAATACCTCCAAATGGGCGGCGCGCTGGCCATGGCCTTCGATGTGGCCCGTGAGCCCTGGGATCGGGCCGCCAATCACGCTTTTGGGGCACACCAGAGGATCGACCAGGTGGTGTTCCCGACGCCCAAATTCACCCCGGAAGATCGCACTGCAAACGAGGATCGCCTGCGGGCCACCGAGTGGGCCCAGCCCGCCATCGGCACCACCAGCCTCTCATATTTGTCGCTTATGAACGCACTCGGCATCAGAGCCCAAGCCCTGGCGGGTCACAGTTTCGGCGAGATCACCGCCCTGCACGCGGCCGGCGTGCTCACCGAAGTGGACCTGTTGCGGGTTGCACGCCGCCGAGGCGAGCTGATGGCCGCCGCCAGCGAACAACCCGGCGCCATGACCGCGATCTCCGCCGACATCGATCAGGTGCGCGCCCTGCTCACAGCCCTTTGCCGCACCGATGTGGTCATCGCCAACCACAATGCCCCCACCCAGGTGGTCCTCTCCGGCACCTTGTCGGGAATCGAGGCCGCTGAAACCCAAATGCAGACGGAGGCAGTTCGGTTCAAACGTCTGGATGTGGCCACGGCCTTCCACTCGCCGGTGGTGGCGAGCAGCAAGACCCCCTTCGACGCCTTTCTGTCTGATGTGGTGTTCTCCGCCGCGAACCTTCCAGTTTGGTCCGGCGAATCGGCTGCACCCTACGAAGCCGAGGCCCAAGCCAAGCGAAACCGGTTGGCCCAACAGATCGCCAAACCGGTTCACTTTGTCGATCTCATCAAAGGGCTGTCCGATACCGGCATCCGGACCTTTGTTGAGGTGGGTCCAGGATCGGTACTCACCGCACTGGTCGACACCCTCTCCCTTCCGGACCACCGGGCCATCGCCCTCGACCGCCGAGGAAAGGATGGGATGGTCTCGCTAAGCCAGGGAATCGCCCAGCTCATCGCCGCAGGCATCTCCCTCGATCTGAGAGCCCTCTGGCAGGGCTATGGCGAGCCTGAGGACGTCGGGAAGCGCACTAAACCACGGTTGGTCGTACCTATTTGCGGTGCCAACCATGGCAAGATCTACCCCCCCGAGGGAGGGGCCGCGGCCCTGCCCGGACCCAACCCCCCGAGGCCGGCCGCTCCGCCGCTGGCCGCTGCCCCAACCGCTACAGGTGTCGTGGAGGCCCCCGTGACGACGCAGTCCACCCCGTCCCCCCTATCAGAAAGCTGGCTTGCCGCCTGGCAAGAAGCCCAGCGACAGAATGCGATGGCCCACACGGCCTTCCAACAGGCGATGGCCCAGTCCCACACCACCTACCTCAACGTCATGGAGACCAGCATCGCGAGCCTGGCGAGCCTGGCCGGGGGCACCGCTCCCGTCGCCCGACCGTTGGCCACTCCCGCGGTTCCAGCCCCCATCA
Organism: Victivallales bacterium; assembly: GCA_018648945.1. The sequence goes on along the minus strand of JABGQJ010001128.1, from coordinate 692 downwards.
CCACCGCCCCGGCAGTTGATGTCGTTCAAACTACCCGTTCTAGCGCCCCCACGGTATCTCCAACCGCCATTCCCACGGCACCCGTAGCCGCACCAGTTGTTGAAACGCCTACCTTGAATCTCCACGCGCTAATGCTCGCCGTCGTCGCCGAAAAGACGGGCTACCCAGCCGAGATGCTGGACCTCACTATGAACCTTGAGGGCGACCTGGGCATCGACTCCATCAAGCGCGTCGAGATCCTCGCCGCCGTGCAGGAGCAGGCACCGGGCATGCCCGAGGTCGATGCAGCCCAAATGGGCGCCCTCGGAACGCTTGGGGAGATCGTCGACTACATGCAGGGCCTGATGGGGACGAGCGCACCCTCAACGCTAACGCCGCCCCCGAGTGTGGCCCCGAAGACGAACCTCGGGCGGTATGCCCTTGAGCTCGTCCCTAGTCCCGCGCTCGGACTGGCCCTGCCCGCGCTGCACCGAGCCACGGAGGTCCTCGTCACCCGATGCGAAACCGGATTGGCGGACGCTCTTGTCGCCGAATTGCAGGGTCGAAACGTCAAAGCCCTCGCCGTAGATGCGGTTCCCGCCGGCGCGTCCGCCGTGATCTTCCTGGGCGGACTTCGCCCCATCAACGGTGTGGGCGCCGCCATGGCTGTGGAGCGCGAGGGCTTCGCCATCGCCCGAACCCTGGCCCCCAAT
>JABGQJ010001127.1 GCA_018648945.1 Victivallales bacterium | reverse complement strand
GACCGCTGTCGTTGTTTCGGACATGGAGACACCCAGATGAGCGAGAGATACACCGATGCCGTAGGCCGGTTCTACGATGCTATCCTGAGCCGTAGCCCGAGCACCCACGACCGTAAACTGTCCATCGACACGCCCTTGCTTCCCAACGCGCTGCGGGCTGACGGTAGCGAATGGCCAGCCCGTTTTGCGGAGTATACCGGCGAGGTCCACTCCAACGCGGCGATCCAGGGGTCTCTCTTCCGCGGCCTGGCCAGTCTGACTCGCCTGACTGGCAACGGTCGCTACCAGCAAGCAGTTGACGAATCCCTGAGCTTCCTGCTCAGTCGCTACCAGTGGCCGCATACCGGCCTGCTGCCTTGGGGCGGGCACGTTGCTATCGACCTGACTACTGGTTTGCCATCGAATCTGGACTGCCCCGGCATGTGGGCGCAGCACGAACTCAAGGCACACCAACCGCCATTCGACATGATGTGGGCGGTTGATGGCGCAGGGACCAAGCGGTTCATCGAGGGGTTCTGGCGCGAGCATGTCCGCGACAACGGCTCCTACTCGTTCAGCCGGCACGGCGACATGTTTGGAGCCATGTCGGGCTGGTTCTGGGAGCACCTTCTGCGCGGCTACGACGGCTGTCAGTTCATGACCTCGGCTCTGGACCTGGCGACCGCTGCCGTATTGATGTGGGAGAAGACCGGTCGCCGTGGGTGGCTGGACCACGCCCGCGGCATGATCAAGAACTTCGACGATGCGCGCAATCCTGACACCGGGCTTGCCGCGACGTCCTACACCACCGGCAAGCGCCCGCCACTGCTCGAAGGGCACTGCATCAGTCGCTATGCCTACTGTGCGAGCATCGCCTTGAGACTGGGCGAGCGGGTTGGGGCTGAGGGCGACCTCTTCACCCAGACCGCGCTCCGGGATCTGCTCGCCTTCGGGCGCTACGCATATGACGAAGAGGCCGGCGGTTTCTTCATCCGCCGCTGGTTGCCCGACGGGTCGCGCATCGACCGGCTGGGACGACCAGCGCTGGAGCTTTCGGCCTACGGGCCGCGCGGCACGAATGACGTGCGCAACCCCGCACTGCCAGCCGTGCTCCACAGCCACGCCATCGCCTGGCGGCAAACCCACCAGGCCGAATTGCGCCCAACCATCGACAGAATCCTCAAACTCCTGGGCGCGGAGGACGGCTTTGACTTCGCCCTGCAGGGCGGCGAATCCGCAGCCTACATTCTTCAAGCGCTGATCGAGCTGTGGCAAGCCGACCAGGACCCGCGTTGGCGTGAGCTGGCGCACGTGGTGGCAGACTCGGCGCTTGGGCGCTTCGTGGACGACCGTGGGTACTTCCACGATTGGCCAGACTCCGATCTCTGCCGTTTGGGGCAACGCCTGCCTCTGGCACTGTTGCGGCTCGCTGCCATCGAGGCCGGGAAGGAGGATGCCGTCGATTCCGACCCCGGTGGCGGCACGTACCTCGACCCGAATCCCAAGATGCGTTGGCGCTTCGATCGCCACCTCTATCGCCTTCGCACTGCTCGGATCGATTGTGTTGTGGGCGACCGCTACCCACATGGTGGCGCGGCCGATGGCGAATGGGATCGCGCAGGCGTCCAGTCGATTGGCCTCGCTGATGCAGCGGAGAGCCTGTTCGAGCCGGGACTGGGTGGGCTCGTCTTCGAGCCCCTCGCCAGTGTTCACCCAAACTGCAACATCGCGCAGCTCTCTCCTACGGCTGTGTTGCTGGAGAACGTCGTGGGTCTGTCCTGCGCGAGTGGGCAGGAAATCCCCACGCTGGTTGAGGCAGTCTACTCGGTCACGGATGACCACGCCCTGGACCTTGACGTGCGGCTCCTGCCGTTCCTGGCCGAAGGCGATGATGAGTTCATCCTGCGCTGTGACAGCGTGTTCGCCGCAGGCGCGACTGTCGAGGAGTCGCAGGGGCGCTTGATGGTTGCCGCCCAGCGCGGCGCCATGTCTGGCGTGATCATGACGCACGGCAGGCTTGACGCCAAGATGACACGCACGGGGCAGAACCGCATCGGCTTCGAGTGGCACGTGCCAGTGGCGACCGGGGTCGACCAGTGTCTGCGGATGCGTGTGGTGGTCTCGCGGGGAAGCGTCGACATGGATGCCGAGTGGCGGAAGTTCAGCGCGCAGCAACGGCCCGACATCGCTCGTCT
>JABGQJ010001126.1 GCA_018648945.1 Victivallales bacterium | reverse complement strand
GTGGATGAAGGCCGAGACGGTGCCGGCGGCGACCTTGAGCATGGCGCTCATCTGGTCGGGGCGCTCGCGGACGGGGAGGTTGTCGCGGGGGCAGTCGGGGGTGCCACCGCAGATCGGCACATCGCGACGGGCGGAGTGGCACACGCGGGGGCGAACCGAAGAGGATGGACCAACGGGGGATTCCGGAGTTCTGTGGCGAAGTGGGCGCTTCGCCGCTATGCTGTCTCGACGGCCGAGCATGGCAGGCCGTTCGGGTAGCCGGGAAGCAGGCCGTCACGGGCAGGCCCATCCCGGAAGTGCGTTTGAACTGAATGGTGTTGTTCGTGGACGACAGAGTTGACTGATGATGAGTACTGGGTCAGTACATAGCAGGCCACGGCTTGCGAGGATCATCGAGAACGTGGTGCTTCTCATGCTTGCCGTCCCCCCGTTCATGATTCTCGGGTGGCAGATGCCTCGCTGGGCTCAAGGACTGGACCCTACGTTCATGCATCCCAACTTCTTGGCGTGGTCGAGCTACCCGAGCGTGCTCAGACTGGCGGCCGTACATCCAGTCATCTGGATGCTGGCCCTGTTGGCAATCACGGTGCGGCTGTGCCGGAACTACGGCTGGTCCCCACGTCGGCATTACGGGAAGCAGGAACACGAACATGCTGGTGGTGCTAACTCCGGCGTCGCTGCCGCTCCACCGCAGTCGCACACCACGGCGCCGGGACAAGAATGACATGATGGCGGAAGCATGAGTACACAAGGTCATGCTCTGGGCCATCGTGATACCAACCGCGGTGTTTCTCGGGGCTTCGGCCGCTGCTCGACTCGTCGAGCAGGTCACAGGCCAGTTCCCGTTCCGCATCTTGAGGCTGTACGAGATCGCCGGTTTTGTTGGTGCCATCGCATCCATCATTGCAGTCGTTCTGGCAGTGCTCTCCTTCCTTGGAGGACCTCTGCCCAGTGGTGCCAGGAGATACCCATTGATCTCATCTCTGGTAGGTCTGTCGTTCCTCCTTGTCTTCTTCATTGCACCCGCCGCTCGATCTCTCTATGTGAGGGCGCAAACCCCTGAGCCTTGGCTGACTGAAGGGCTGCAAGACACCGAGTAGCCCCCCGTAACACGTTCCCAGGGCGGCCCGCTTCCGCCATCGGAACGCAAGGAGCACGGGGACAGCCCCGACCAGAGCCAAGCAGACATCCCGCCCCCCCGCTTGAAACCCCGCTCTCCCCCCGCCAGGTTCCTACGCAGCGGCCGCCCCGGGCGGCAAGCAGACACCCATTTCGACACAATCCCTGGTTCGGTGAGCAGAGCGACTAGTGAGGCAAGCATGGCATACTACGACCGAGAGACCCCCGAGCCCGATCTGACCGAGTGCTTCGCGAAACCGGGAGGGCAGGAGCTTCTAGCCGACGTTTTCCTGCCTGACAAGGCCAAGCACACGGGCGCTGCCGTCGTGTTCGTTCACGGGGGTGGGTGGAATGCGGGCGAGCGTCAGGCCTTCCTGTGGCATGCCCACCGTCTGTCGTTGCGTGGTTACGTGTGCTGCACCATCGACTACCGACTCACCGACACCGCCCCGTTTCCGGCGGCCGTTGAGGACTGCCAGGCGGCGGTGAGGTGGCTGCGAGAGAACGCGGAGCGTCTGGGCATCTCTCCCGACAGGATTGGTGCGGTTGGCAGCTCTGCGGGAGGACATCTGGTTGCATGCCTGGGGGTGCTTGACGATGAGCGGGAGGAGATCTCGGCCAAGGTGAATTGCGTGGTCGATGTCCATGGGGTCCATGACTTCCTATCGCTGGCCGAGGGTGTTGACCAAGTGAAGCCAGGCTGGGAAGCGTTCATCGGGGGGACGCTTGCGGATAGGCGAGATCTGTGGATTGGGGCCTCCCCCGCGCTGCACGCCGATGCCAGTTCCGCGCCCATGCTCGTGGTGCACGACCCAGACGACAGTACCGTGCCCTACGACCAATCGCTGCTCCTTGCCAACGCGTTGATGGCCGCCGGTCGCCCGCTACGCTTCTTGCCGAGCCCTGGTTCCGGCCACGGCTTCGTCTACAATCCCGGGAACACGTGGACCCAGAACGTGTGGCCTCTGGCCGTGGCATGGCTGGACGACCATCTGCTGGACGCTCCATCTGCCGAGTTGCTTGAGGAAGATATGTAGGGACGGCGGTCCGAGATGCCC
>JABGQJ010001125.1 GCA_018648945.1 Victivallales bacterium | reverse complement strand
GGATGAGTCCCTGCAGCTGGGCAGTCACCTGCTCATCCGTCAGCTGCGCCATCTTCTCGCTGGCCCGCCTGGTCGCCTCAATCCTCTCCCTCCGCATCCGCATCACTTTCTCTCTCCTGACCGCCATGGCCCGTCCAGCGGCAGTTCTAGCCGCGTCGCCAACGCCTCGGTCATCGGCGACCTTCCTGTCACCGACAACCGCTCCGGCGGGGACGGCGGTGGGCGGTGGTGGGGCTGGTTGTCTCGCCGGCTGTGCTGCCGACGGCAGGGACGTGGCGAGAATACCCAGGGCGAGTGCGGCGGGAACCATGCAGCGTGCCATCTTCCATCTCCTTGCGTCAAGTCCATCACACCATTCCGGGGTTTCCTGGTCTGGTGGCGGAGTGGTCGCTCCGCCAGCGACATGAAAGTAGCCTTCGTCCGCGCCCTCGGCAACTCGTGCGTCGCGCCATTGCCCTGCTGACTGTCCCCTCATTGTTGCATGTCCTGGCCCCCCCGGGCCCAGACCTTCCCCTGGGCCATACCACGCGCCTCCAGTGCCAAGAAGGTGACGGGAGGGACAAGGGGGCAGGCAGGGCAGTGCGAATTACACGCCACTGGGTGGTCTGGGGGGGGAGCTTCACCAACCAGACAGCAAGAAGCGGGAAGAGCCACGTGGCCTCTTCCCGCTTTCATGAGTCGGAAACGGCCTAGAACGTGGCGGTGAGATGGGCCGTGAAGCGCTGGCCCATCAGGCCGTTTTCCTTGCGGGTCAGGGGTACCTCGAAGGCCAGGCCGAGGCTGATGTTCTCATGGAGCTGGAACCGGGCGCCGATGGCGGCGCTGACAGCGTCGCGATGGTCGTCCGAGCCGGGGGCACCCAAGTTGATCAGGTCGCCGCCTTCGCCGCCGACGATGGCTGGGACGATTCCCTCGGCACCGGCAATCTGGTTCTCGAAGGTTGCGTCGCCGTTGCCGCTTTCCAGGACGCTGAACCAGTTCAGCTCGAGATGCGTGCTCATCCATTCGGTGAGGCGGTAGGCATGGGCGATGCTGGCGTAGGCCATGGTGCTTTCTTCGTCGTCGTCGAAGGGCAGGATGGCGCCGACGACAGCGTTGAGGGCGTTGTTTTCGGTCAGGTAGGTGCCGATCAGGGCAGGGCTGATGTTGCCGTCGCCATTGCCCTGGAGCACATCGGTATTGCCGATGGGCAGTTCCACCGTGGCGCGGAGGGCGAGCGTGTAGTTCTCGCAGGACAGGAAGGCCCACTTCAGACCAGTGCTGAGGTCGTTCATGCCTTCCTGCTTGGTGAGTGTGGCTTCGGGGTTCAGGTCGGTGAAGCCGCTCTTGTTGGCAACCAGGGAGAGGGACTCGGTGAGGGGGAGCTCAGCCTGGATGGCGAAGACGTTGGCATCGCCGTCGAGCTCGATGGGGCCGAGTGTGGAGTCGATATGGCTGGGGAGGGTCTGGTACGCGTAGAGGATGTTGACTTCGCGCTTGATCATGGCGAAGTCGTTGTAGACGGGGTTGGTGAGGGGCTTCGCCCAGATCATGGCATTGGCGTACTTCTTGGAGCTTTGGGGCGCGATCATGGCATTGGCGTGCTTCCCGGAGCTCTGGGCCGCGGTCATGGCATTGGCGTGCTTTTCGGAGCTCTGGGCCGCGAGCGTGGTGGGCAGCGCGACGGGGCCGTAGACCTCGACTTCCTGGGTGAAGACGAAATTGGCGTCGTAGCCTTTCTTCGTCTCGTGGTTTGCCTTGTAGGCGAGGCGCACGTAGCGGGCCTGGGTCAACGGGAAGCGAATCGTCTTGCGTTCGCCCTTGCCGAGGGTGAAGGTCGCGGCGCCGACTTCGTGGAAAATCTTGCCGCCAGTACTGATCTCCGCCTTCACGTCCTTGGTGGAGCCGAAGTTGGGCACGCCAAAGACGACCCGGTTGACGGAGACCGCTTCGCCAAGGTCGATGGTGGCGTATTTGGGAAACGCGGCGGTGCTGCTGGAGGCGAAGCAGTGCAGGGAATCGCTCCCCCAGTTGCCGTCGGTGAGCCCCAGTCGCCAACTGGTACCATAGGCGTTGGGATCGCTGCTGGTGAAGGGTTTGTTAAGGGCCAGGTTCGTGAAGACCGGCGGCTTGCCGCCGACGAAGGCGGGGGCGGGCAGGCCGGCCTTGTTCATCAGGTTCGGCTCGGCCAACTGGTGC
>JABGQJ010001124.1 GCA_018648945.1 Victivallales bacterium | reverse complement strand
CACGTGGTCATGGCCTACGACGCCTACAACGGCACCCAGCTCTGGAACCGCCCGATCCGCGGCGCCATCCGGGCCGGCATGAAAGGCGGCGCCGTCAGCAACTTCGCCGTCGATAGGACCGGTGTGTTCGTGGGTGCTCGCAACACCTGCCTGGTCCTCGCCGTCGACACGGGAAAGACGCTCGCCCAGTTCAAAGCCCCGGCACCCGCCAAGGGATGGGGCTACGTCGCGGTCGCCGATGGCATCCTCTTTGGCAGCGACAAGACCGGGCGCGGCGAGGCAACCATCGCCTTTGCCTTCGACATCAAGACCAGGAAGCTACTGTGGACCTACCAGGGAGAGACTCTGATCACCCCGACCTTCGCCGTGGACGATGGCCGACTCTATTTCGTTGACAGCTCAATCACCAACGAGGAGAGGGAAAAGGCCCTCGCCGGTTCCCGACGCGGCCTCGCCGCACTCACCGGCAAGCAGAAGGAGGAGGCCGAAGCCGCCCTGAAGCGGGCCGATGTGCGCCGTGCCATCTGCCTGGAGGCACGGACCGGCAAGGTCCTCTGGCGCCGGGGCGTCGATGTCACCGAGTGCAGCGGCACGCAGTACGGCGCTGGCACGCTGACCTCCATCCTTGCCGATGACCTGTTCCTGCTCTGTGGCGCCAGTGCCAATGGGCATTACTGGAAGCAGTTCCTGGCCGGTACCTTCGACCGCCGACGCATCGCCGCCCTGCGCGTCAAGGACGGCGGCGTGGCCTGGGCTCGGGACATTCCCTACCGCACGCGGCCCCTGGTCGTCGGCCAGCGCATCATTGCCGATCCCTACGCCGTCGACCTGCGCACCGGATCATTCATCGAGCGCACCCACCCCATCACTGGGCGCAAGGACCGCTGGCAGTTCCTCCGGGGCGGACACCATTGCGGTGCCGTGTCCGGCTCGCCGAACATGCTCTTCTTCCGCGCCGGCTCGACGGCCTACTACGACCTCTCCTCCGATAGCGGTGTGCGGCACTTTGCCGGCCACCGCCCTGGGTGCTGGATCAATACCATCCCCGCTGCGGGCTTGGCCCTGATCCCCGAGGCAAGCGCAGGCTGCATCTGCAACTACTCGATCCGCTGTACCGTCGTCCTCGAACCCAGACCCAAGCGCAATCCGGCCTGGGCCATGTCCGCCGCCAAGGGACCCACGACACCGGTGCGGCGGCTAGCCGTGAATCTCGGTGCCCCGGGCGACCACCGGGATGCTGACGGCACGCTGTGGCTGGCCCATCCGAGACCCACCCCCCCGCATTACACCCGTACCCTTGAGCTGTCCCTGGACATTAAGCCGTCCGGCAAGATCAAGACCGACTACACATTCGCCAAGGATGGCTCCGTGGCCACCGGCTTCGGGAAGAAGGGCTGGCTGTTCGGGTCGGGCTACTGTGGCCCCGCCCCCCTCGTGATCCCGCTCGCCGACGCGGCAACCGCAACGCCCGGCAAATGGACTGTCCGCCTACACCTGGCCCCATGGCCAGGCGCCCGACGGGCCCCCGGGAACGTCGACGTCAAGCTCCAGGGCCAGACCGTCGCCAAGGGGATTCGCATTCCCCCCTGGACCGCCGCCGGCAAGAACGGCCTCGTGCGCGAGTTCACGGGCATCTCGGCAAAGGACAAGATGACCCTCCAGCTCGTGCCGTCGGCTAAGGGCACGGCCGCACTCCCCATCCTCGGCGGCGTGGAGTTGATCCCCCACTGAGGACCTCGCCCGCCTTAGGCCCCCCTGAAGGGCTACTTATTGCTCGCCACCGTCGCGGCGCCTCTTCTTGGCAGGAACGTCGTCGCCCCACCGCTTGATCAGGACATCGTGCGGTTGGAGGGTTGCCCGCAACACCCTGCCGTCAGGCGTCGGGATCTCGACGGGGCCGCTGGGGCGGTCGAATGCGTTGGTCGCGACGAGCACCGCACGGTTCTTGTCACGACCGCGCACAATGTAGCTGACCAGGACCCCATTCTGTCCTGCCACCGTTCCTTTGCGGAGGCAGTCGCCGCCAAGCAGGGCGCCGAGCCCGTGGATCTCACGGGTCAGATCCAGAATGCCCCGGTACCGTTTGGGGTCGTCGAACGCCCTGCCGTCTCCCATCCCGTCGTAGGCATAGAAGAGGATGCCCGAGGCACCGTGGGCGATGGCCAGGTAGGTCATGCAG
>JABGQJ010001123.1 GCA_018648945.1 Victivallales bacterium | reverse complement strand
GCCACGGGCTGTGGCCGTCGGCAGACGCGCATGTGGGAATCGGGCCGGATCGCTCAGCACTTCGACTTCCTCGACCTCGCGTTCAAGGACGATGCCGGGAACCTGCTGCCTTGCTACGGCACGCTCGACATGGTCGCCTGGCCCGGCAGCCTCACCTTTACGGTGGAGATGAGTCCCGACCAGCTCTACACCGACGGCCCGGTGGTCGGAGTGGGCGGCAATGGCCTGTGTGTCGTCAAGAAGCCGTTCGATTTCCCGCACAAGCCTGAGCTCGAACCCGAACAGCTGACGGTCGAGTGCTGGGTCAGAATTCCTGAGAGGATGGACCGGGGCCTGTACGGCTGGCTGCTCTGCAAGAATGGCAACGAATGGGCGCAGGGGAACTACGGGTTCATGTTCCGTGGGGGCACGGTGCTTGCCGTACTCAACAACGCAGGTGGGCGCAACCAACAGACAATGATCGGGCAGAGGGGCAAGTTTCCGCCCAGCAAATGGGTCCATTTGGCGCTGACCTTCGACGGCAAGACCATGGCCTTCTATATGGACGGCCGGCAGCAGGGCAAGAAGGCGCTCGACAAAGCGCGTGTACCCGGCGACGGGCGTCTGCGCATCGGCCAGCGAGCCGACGGGAACTTCAAGGTGGTCAACGGTCTGTACGACCAAGTCCGGGTCTGGAGCCGAGCCCTGACTGGCAAAGAGCTCCGCGCCCACACGCTCAAGCCCGAGAGCATTGAGGACCGCACCGGCTTGGTTCTCTCGGAGGAGTTCGATTCCGGGGAACCGGCCCCCACACCCGTTTGGCAGGATGCGACACTGCGGCTTGGGCTGAAGGGTGGGGGCGGGATGTGGGAGGCCGGGGTCCGCGTGAATGGCTCCTGGAAGATGGGGGAGAAGAAGCAGCTCAGCCTTACCTGCGATGTCGCCGGCCAAGGGGCGGCAGGCCAGGAGATCGCCATCCATGTGTCGACTCCGGATGGGCAGACGCTCCCGGCGGGCTTCGACGCGACCAAGAACTGCCAGGTGGCCACTGTGAAAGGACTCAAACGCTCCTTCGGCGGCGGCTGGAAGAAGATCACGGACTACGACGAGTTCGACATCGTGCTCGATTGTGGCGATGCCGCAGCGGGGTCCGTTCCGTTCCTGCTCGACTTCCGTGGTCCGGCCAACATCACCGGGCTCGTTCCCATCCTGTGCCACCCTGACGGTACGCCCACCGGCGTTCCTGTCCAGCTCAGCAAGAACTGGCACTACACCCCCATCGGGGCCTACCTGCGGGCCTACGCCCTCGTGCCCGTGAAGCCGGGGCAGAACCGGTACCGGTTGCGCATCGCCTACGGCTTCTACGGCACGCTTCCCTCTGCCAGTCACGGGCAGCTCTGCCTTGTCGGCTACGGCGGCAACCAGCGTTGGGACCAGCTGGCCCTGGCGAGCGGCGGGGAGATCATTACCTTCGATGCCGATATGAGCCTGACCAACGTCGCTGTCTGCGACGTGCGTTTGGCCATGGGGCGCAACGGCACCGAGGGCAACCCTTGGGGCTGGACCGATGCCGGCTGGGGCGGCGATTGGCTCGGGATCTACGGGGCCGGCGACCGCAAGCTCACCTTTGCGGGCATGAAGACGACCTATCTCTCCCATGGCCCGTGCCTGTCGGATGTCCTCTACAAGGGCGCGTACGGCTCTGGGCGGGATGTACTCGTGGACGCCCGCGTCCAACTGCCGCGCACCGATGACTATGGGCGGACGTTCCAGGACCTTGAGTATCGGTTCCAGCGGGAGCTCGCCGCCAAGAACACCTACTTTCTCCGACGCCACGGCCGAGCCTTCGACAAGGTCGTGGCCTACGGCAACGCAGATGGGCTGATCGCGGAGAAGCGAGTCACCGGCGACCTCAAGAAGGGCGACTTCCTCATTCCCCCCACCGAACTGACCGGTCCGGGGCCATGGTGGATCGCCTTCCCCGGCCGCACGCGGCGAGGTCAGAAGGACTGGGGCTTCGGCTACGTCTCCCTGATCATCCGCGACTACGAGTCCTCCTTCGGCGGCAAGATCGGGCGCAACCCGTTCTTCCAAGCTCGGGTGGAGCAGTGCCAGGAGGGCGAGGCCAAAATCGAGACCTGGATCGTGCCTCCGCCCGGCGTAACGACCTACCAGCCGGGGGACCGCGTGCGCCTAGACACGC
>JABGQJ010001122.1 GCA_018648945.1 Victivallales bacterium | reverse complement strand
CGATATCAAGAGACAAAGCGGAAATGGGAATAATGGCTTCGGCGCCCAGATGGGGCTGTGGCAAGACAATCGTTCTCTTGCTGCCTCCCTCCGAGAGCTGAACCGTAGTGCCACCACCGCCAAACTCGAGCCGCGTCGAGCCAAAAAACAAGGCACCACCGGCATAGACGTCGGCTCCGAATCCCGAACCGAACTGGATGGGAAGCGCTGCCTGCCAAAAGGCACCGACGGGATTGACGATGGGCACCAATCCCACAGTTGAGAAGCCGAGCATGCCGTTGGCCTCGCCGACTTCGGGGAGAAAGTTCCCTGGCGAATCGGGCTTTTGTCCCGTGCTGCCAAAGCCCCCGACGAGGGAGAGTGAGACCAGCATTGATGATGCTTTTGGCGTTTTTGGTGTGTCTTTGGGCCCCCACCATGACGGTGGCTTGATGGTCTTGGCCCGACTTCCCGCCGGGGCGAGCACTTCCTCGCGGAAAGCGCCGCCATCCTGCCAATATGAGAAGACGACCTCGCCCGTGTGACCAGCCATCTGCACCAGGCCCGGTGTCTCGAGAGGTGCCTTGGGCTCTGTCAGTAAAACACCGTTCCAGAAAATACCACCACCGCGAGGAGGGGCGAGAAAGCGTTCTTCTGGCCCGACAATCGCCACTGTCTCCAGCAGGACTAGTTGTTGCCGCATGGGGTGGTCTTCGCCGAATCCATCGGGCCATGGGTGTTCTGGAAGAACTGTGTCTGCTGCATGACCCCAACGGGCCATTTCCCAGATATCTTGCGAAAAGAAGGCGAGCGCTGCCTGTTGACGAGCCAAGCGGACCAAATCCTGCTGGTCGATGACGGTGGTGAGGCAGGGGAGACGTCGACGCAGCTCGCCCAGGTGCTCTTCTGCCTTGGCTGTATCGAAGCGATCGAAGTTGCTGTCGATCTGATTGAGATAAGCCTGCAAATGCTCGGGCCGCATTATTTCGCACGGCTCAAGTGCCGCTGCGGGTACGCTAAGAACTGCCAGTGCCAGTACCGGCAGGCGGCGTCGAAAAGTCAAGGCATCAGGTTCTGCAAGTCCGCTCGGTGTTTGGCGTTGGCGGCGAAAATGCCGGAAAGAGCGCGCCCGGTGCGTCCATGCTCCAGCACGGTTACAGGACGCGTGCCAGGAGTGGGCTGCGTTATTTCAGGATGTTGGCGACGGTGCAGGACGCATTTTCCGGATACCGGTCCGGAGTCGTGCGGCAGCCGGACGCAGCTCTCCACCAAGGCCCTGGGAAGTATCATAGTACTTCTGACTCTCTTATAGCGCAAAGCCTGGTGACCCTAGCCGGCATCGGCGTCAAGGGATTCGCACATTTCGTCCGTATACCGGATCGCCCGGACCGGATACCGGAATCCCGCCTCCTCCGCTGATCGTAACCCATCGAGATCTCGTCCTTCCATGCTGGCATGGCGCTTGCCATGAAACGCAGCGATGTCGCCAGCCGTCTCCACGTCTGCCGCCCCTGCCCCTCGGGCGTCCAGCTATCGCCCTCGCGAAAGCGGCGACACGCCGTTGAGCCGGTTGATGCGCGATCACCTGGAGACCTTCCTGGCCGGCCATGAGCAGCGCCACCGCGAACATTACGGCCACCTGCGTCCCGAGGTCCAGCGGACCCTGGAGGAGCTGATCGAGTGCGGAGATCCCCATTTTGGTGTGGCGCGCGTCCGATGTCTGGACTGCGGCGACGACACCTTCGTGCCCCTGAGCTGCCGGTTGCGGGGGACCTGCCCGAGCTGCCACGCCAAGCGCCAGCTCGTCTTCGGCGAGTACGTCCTCGAGGAGGTGCTGCCCGACGTGGCCTGTCGCCAGTGGACCTTCTCGCTGCCCAAGGCCCTGCGCGTATTCTTCCGCTACGACGGTTCGCTCTTCAAGGAACTGTCGCAGATCGTGGTGCGCGAGCTGACGAGGTACATCCGCCAGGTCACCGGCCATGTGGACCTGGAGCCCGGCTTCGTGACCGTGGACCAGACCTTCGGCACCCTGCCCGACGACTTTCATCCTCATTTGCATGTCGCCGCGCTGGACGGCGGCTTCACGCCGGATGGAGCGTTCGTGCGCCTCAGCCGCGTGCGCAAGAAGGATGTGGCGGCCATCGAGGAGGTCCTGCGCCACGCCGTGCTCCGCCGCCTCGTGCGCCGGGGCAAGATCTCCGAGGACTTTCGCGACC